>SSTA01000241.1 GCA_009469685.1 Azonexaceae bacterium
ATGTGCAGGGAGCCGCTGTGTCCGCCGCAATAGCCGTCACTACGGCCCATGACCTCGGCCAGCAGGCGCCCGGGATCGGCGCCCCGGGCGAGGAGATGCCCGGCGCTGCGGTGATTGGTGAGGATCAGATCGTCCGCCGCCAGGGCATTGACCACTCCGACGGCGGCGGCCTCCTGGCCGACCGAGGTACAGGTGCCGGGCACCTGGCCGGCCGCGCTGCCAGCGACGATGGCCTCTTCGTAGGCCCGGATGAGGAGCATTTGCTCCAGTAGTCGAGGATCGTCGAGATTGGGGGTCATGCTTGCTCCCGTGTTTGTCATGGAAGCAAGTCTAGGGCACCCCTAAAACCTGACAAGGCTGCGGCGGGCCCCTTACGATTCTTTTAAGAAATGCTGAATGAAGATTTAAGAAAGCGTAAGTTTTTCAGCCTTCGACCAGCTGCAAAGGCCTGTCCACTACGAGGGAGAACCTCCCGCGGCCGGCCTTGTGGATGTGGATTCCGGCATCCCGCTCCTCCAGGCGCCGCTGCAGGAGGACGAGACGGGCCTCCAGATTGTCACTCACACCCGGCAGGCGGATGCGCGGATCGACCCGCAGCCCCCTGTTGGTGAAGATGGTCCGCTTGCGTTCTGCGAAATCGGTGAGCAGGGCCCAGAGGATGGCGCCTGCGACTCCCTTGATCAGGTACTCTTCGTCGATGAAAACGCTGTCGTTGGCGACAAAATGTCGCGCCAGGAGAGGCTTCCCGGCCGAAATACGAACGACTTCTTCGGCGACCGGTATCTCGTCCGCCAGCTCTTCATCCCGCTGATGATGGAGCATCGCGAGTCCGAACTGCGCCGCGAATGCCACCAGCGCATCCTCGTCGTCGTAGCCGAAATGCAGGGTGGCAACGCTTTCCACATACAACACGCCGAGGAGACGGTCGATGGCGGTGATGGGGACGGCCAACTGGCTGCGCGCTTCCGGAAGTCCCGGGAGGGGTATGGCCGTTTCCAGGGCATCCGATTGCCCTTCGGCGGCGATCCCATCGCGCACGGTGCGCCCATAAGCGTACTCGGAGGTCATGAAGCCGATGCGTATGGGCGTCCTCTCCCGGGCACAGATGCCGATGACCCCCGCCCCGACAGGAATCTCCGAGCCGATCCCGGACTCGGGATAACCCCGGCTGGCCAGGGTGTAGAGGCGGCCCCGGCCCTCGTCGTGCATGAGCAGCATGATCTGGCTGATGCCGAATTCTTCGGCCAGGGCGCCAAGTGCAGTCTCCACCAAACTGGCCAGGCTGGCGCAACTTGCCAGGCGCTGATTGGCACGCCGCAGAGCAGTCAGGTAATTGACCGCAGGTGGGGGCGGCGCCAGCGTCGGTCCAGGAACCTGCTCGATGGCCCCGACCCGATAGATATCCGACCCCAGCAGCCGAAAGACCCCGGCCATGCCGAAATGGGAGGCTATACCGGCGAGCTTGGCCTTCATCTGCTCGAAGAGCGGGCCGGCGGTCTCAGTGCGCAGGTACTGCAGAGTGAGCCGATATTGGGCGCCGGTCAGGGGACTGTTGAGGAGCAGACGTACCGATGAACCCGAGAGCACGTTCTGCCGAGTCTTGTTGAAGAACTGATAGGTCAAGGCCACGTGCTCGTTGTCGATGAACTGCACCTGGGACAGGTAGGCCAGATTCGGCATCCCTTCCTTGTCGCAGGTCGCGATGAGGCCTGGAATGACGCCCTCGAGACATTCGCGAATGGTTTCCAAGCGCAGGTTCATCCGATGGGCTCACCTGCCTTGGGCCCGGGGGTCTGCGTGAACACCGCGCAGGGAGTGAAGACCACGGCCACTACATCGCTAGGGTCACTGGAGTAGATCGCGCGCACGATCGACTCGCTGACACCCAGAGGGACCACCTCCTGCACGAATTCGTCGAGATGGCGGGCAATGAGTTGGGGATCGGCCGTATCAATTGCCGCAATCGTGGCGTCCACCCCCTTCAGCTGAAGGGTACGGTGGGTTGAGGGCAAGCTGAAGACACTGGCTACGCGATGGGTCTGGGTGACATCAGCGATGAGTTCGAGACTCCGCGAGCGACTGAGGAAGACGACTATGCGGCCGTCGTCCAAAACCCTGCATCCGAGCGCCCGCGCCATGGAAGGGAATCCTTCCTCATCGCATGCTGCAAGGCAAACGCTGATTCCTGTCTGGATAAAGGTGGCGTTTTCGGGGTCGAGCATGGGAGCGGGATCGATGAAACCGGCCAGAACGGCCGGTTGGTTGCCGATGCGGGAGGTCTGCGGAGCCTGTCACTCTAGCCGCAGATTTACCGGGCTGGCAAACGCTACGCTGTGCGGCCAGGGACTTCTGGCCTTTGCTAGAATTCGCTCTCCATCCGTTCATGGCGAATTCCGCTCGCCGACAGCACTGCGCCAGACCCGCATTGAAACCCGATCCGATCTCCTACGTTGAGCGTCTCGTGGGCTGGCGACTTGTCATTCTGGTGTCGCTGGCGGTCGTCGTCCAGGCCCTGATCGTCGTCGCCATCGCATCCTACGCCCTGCGGGGGAAACTGGCGGCGGACTACCTCCTGCTGTGCCTGATCACTTGCGCCATCGTTGCGCCGACCTGGGTCGGGCTGCTGATCAGCGTGCTACGGAGCACTGCCGAGCGCAGCCAGGCGCAGATCCAGCTCCGCGCCGAGCAGGCAGAAAGCCGCCTCGCCATCGCTCTCGAAGCTGCGAGCGAAGGGGTCCTCATGGTCGGCGCCGACGGTTCGGTCCTCGCCATGAACAAACAGTTTCGCGAACTCTGGCGGGTTCCGCCGCAACTCGCCGTTCGCGGCAAGGACGATCAACTGCTCAGTCACGTGCTCGATCAACTCTCCGACCCCGAAGCCTTCCTCGCCAACGTGCGCCTACTCTACGAGAGCGACGAGGAATCACGGGATACCCTCCACTTCAAGGATGGCCGTGTTTTCGAACGCTATACCCAGGCGCTATCCGTTGCGGGCGAGCGCGGCCGGATCTGGTGCTTTCGAGACATTACCGCGCAGGAACGGACCCAGGCCGCTCTCGCGGAGCAGGAGGCGATCTTCCGGGCCATCGTCACCCAGGCCAATGACGCCATCGCGCTCCTGGATGCTCGAACCCTGGATTTCATCGAATTCAACGATGCGGCCAGCGACGGGCTGGGCTTCAGCCGGGACGCCTTCGCAGTGCTGAGCCTGACCGACCTCTTGCCTGGGGATGCCCCCCTGGTCGGCAAAATCCCCCGGAAAGTCGGCGAGGCCTTACGCCAGCAAGAAATCCAGTTGCGTCACCGCGATGGCTCATGGCGCGACGCTGCGCTCAGTCTGCGCACGATCAATCTCCAGGGGCTGCCGTGCGTCGTCGCCACCTGGACCGACATGACCGCGCGTAAACACGGTGAGGAGGCCCTGCGCGTCAGCGAACAAAAACTGCTGACCATCCTCGACAATGTCGACGGATACATCTATCTCAAGGACACGGAGGGTCGCTACCTGTTCGCCAACCGCCCGGTGCGCGATCTTTGGGGGGTGGAGATGGCGGATATCGTCGGCCACGGCGACGAGAAATTCTTCGATGCCCCCACCACCGAGGCGATCCGCCGCAATGACCGGCGAGTCTTGGACGAAGGCGAGACGCTGAGAATCGAGGAAGTCAATACGGTGCCGGCCACCGGCCTGACTGCGGTCTATCAGTCGACCAAGCTTCCTCTTCGCCGCCCGGATGGGCAGATCTATGCCTTGTGCGGCATTTCGATCGACATCACCGCCTTGCGCCGCAATGAGGAAGCCCTACGAATCGCCGAGGCGCAATCCCGCGACCTGGCAACCCTGCTGCGCCTGACCTGCGACAACGTCCCGGACATGATCTGGGCCAAAGACACCGAACAACGGTACTTGTTCGCCAACAAGGCGATGTGCGAACAATTGCTCTGCGCCGAGGATACCGACGAACCCGTGGGCAGGACTGACCTGTTCTTCGCCCAGCGCCAGCGCGACCTCTACCCGGAGAATCCCGACTGGCACACCTTCGGGGAGATCTGCCAGGATTCCGACCGCGTGACGCTCGCACGCGGAACGCCATCTGTTTTCGAGGAATTCGGCACCGTCCGGGGGAAGCCGAAGACTCTCGACGTCCACAAGGCCCCGTTCATCGACGCCACTGGAGCGGTGATCGGTACCGTCGGGTCGGCTCGCGACATCACCGAGCGCAAGCGGATCGATGAGGAGCTCGAGAAGCATCGCCACCACCTGGAATCGCTGGTGAGGGAAAGGACGGCCGATCTGTCCATCGCCAAGGATGCGGCGGAGACGGCCAATCGGGCCAAGAGCACTTTCCTCGCCAACATGAGCCACGAATTGCGGACGCCGATGAACGCGATCATCGGACTCACCCATCTGCTCTCGCGCTCCAGCTCCAACCCCGGCCAATTGAACCGGCTGTCGTCGATCAGCGCATCCGCCAATCACCTTCTCCAACTCCTGAACGACATTCTGGACCTCTCCAAAATCGATGCCGACCGCTTCATTCTGGAAGAGATCCCGTTTTCCCTGGAATCCCTGGTCGCCAATCTCCAGACTTTGCTGGGCCACAAGGCCAGCGCCAAAGGCTTGAAACTCACCCTAGCGATTCCCGACGGCCAGGAAAGCGTATCTCTCCTGGGCGACCCCTTGCGTCTGCAGCAGATCCTGATCAATCTGATCAACAATGCAATCAAGTTCACCGAAGCAGGCCAAGTCGACCTCGTCGTCGCCGTGGCAGAGCAAACCCCGCTCGGGTTGAAGCTCAGGTTCTGCGTCGCGGATACGGGAATCGGCATGCCGCCCGAGGTGCTGGATCGCATCTTCGATCCTTTCGAACAGGCCGACGGTTCGACAACCAGAAAATACGGAGGCACCGGGCTCGGGCTGACCATCTGTCAGCGCCTGGTGCGTCTGATGGGCGGGGAGATTACCGCCACCAGTTCTCCCGGTGCGGGGAGCCGATTCGGATTCGACCTTGAATTCCGCAAGTCCGTGGTGACTGAAAATTCGCTTCCGGAAGCTTCCGACAGCGAATCCCGACTGCGTGAGGATTACTTCCGGACGCGCATTCTGGTCGTCGAGGATGACTGGATGAATCGCGAAGTCATATGCGAACTGCTCGGCGAGATTGTCGGATTTGAGGTGGATCTGGCCCACGATGGCGAGCAGGCCGTGGATTTCGCCGCGCGCAATCCCTATGCCTTGATCCTGATGGACGTGCAAATGCCGGTGCTCGATGGCCTCGCCGCAACCCGCCGCATACGCAGTGTGGCTGGCCGCTGGTTCCCTATCATCGCCCTGACAGCCAATGCCTTCGCCGAGGACCGCAGTCGCTGCCTAGCTGCCGGAATGGACGATTTCATCGCCAAGCCGGTGGACCCAGATATTCTCTTCACCACGGTCCTGCGGTGGCTCGAAGCCTCGCAACCCGCCGGCGGCCTGCGCGCAACGTAAACGAGAACGGGGCGCCCCCTTTGGCGCCCCGTGGGTCCTGGATCAACTGCCGTCAAGCCTTGGGCTTGGACGGAGTGCTCATCTGCTTTTCGTCCTTGGCCTTGTCACCGGGGCACGCAACCGCGGACAGGCTGGAAAGGGCAAAGAGGACGGCGACCAGGCCGGCGAGGATTTTTTGCATCATAAGCGAGCTCCTTGTGAACACGACCGAGGTTCGATTACTCTAGTTGGCCGAAGTTCATTGCACAAGTTCGTGGCTTATCAAACCATTCGGATCGTCGCCGCCGCCCCCAAGAAACCTCCCCGGGGCGCACCCTGCAACGGATGTGGAGTCTGCTGCGCGGCGGAGCCCTGCCCGGTTGCCCGCATCGTGTTCCGCCACAAAGGGGGTTCCTGCCCCGCGCTACGGTGGCTTGAGGGCGACCATCGTTACCGCTGCGATCTGGTCGTGGCGCCGCAGCGATACCTCGCCTGGCTCCCGGCGGCGGTGGCCCGGCGCCTCTTCGCACGCTGGATCGCCGCCGGAAAAGGTTGCGACAGCGATTGCCAGGACCCAGACCCCGATCCAGCCGCCCCGTCTTGCCCACCAGAGACGAAATGCAGCGCAGGCGAGGCGCGGTGACTTCGATCCCTATCTAAATCCGCCGGACCGAGGAACGAATCCCGCACCCATGATGTCTGCCTTCTGGAACCGCCCTATCCAGTACAGCCTGCGATTTCATCGAGTCGTTCTCGGCCACGGCAGCGCATCTGGGACGGGCTTTCGACTCGTACAAGGTCATGCAGGTCTTCGTACTCGGGTGGGCGGCATGGGTATATGCCCTTAGTTCGACCCCCTGCGATGGCGTGACCGAATCGCGCCCATTGATCGATAATGCTCCTCCAATTATTTTTATTGCATGCCCATGCGCCTTCAGACTCGTTTCAATCTCGCCCTGGCCGCAGTTTCCGTTGCGGCCTTCGGCCTAAGCGTCTTGGTGACCTATCGGGTCCTGCTCCACAACGCCAAGGACGAGGTGCTCCGCAATGCCGCCTTGATGATGGAAACAGCGCTCGCCGTCCGCAGCTATACCGTCGAAGAAATCAAACCTCACCTCGAACCGATGCTCGAGAAGGAATTCCTTCCCCAGACGGTCCCCGCCTATTCCGCGGTGGAAACCTTCAATCGGCTGCAAAAGAAGTACCCTGAATACAGCTATCGCGAGGCCGCGCTCAATCCCACCAATCCCCGGGATCTCAGCAACGGATGGGAATCCGACATCATCCGCGAATTTCGCCAGGGCAAGGCAAAGGAACTCGTCGGCCAACGTCAGAGCCTGACCGGCTCCAGCCTGTACATTGCACGACCGATCCGGATCACCAATCCGGCATGCCTGGCGTGCCACAGCACGCCGGAAGCAGCACCGGCGTCGCTACGCGCCCGCTACGGCGACAAGAACGGATTCGGCTGGCAGCATGACGAGGTGATCGGCGCCCAGATCGTGACCATCCCCATGGACCTGGCAGAGCGCAATGCCATGCGCGCATTTTGGGCCTTTGCCGGCGTCCTGGGAGCTGTGTTCGTCCTGATCTTCATCCTGGTCAATGTCATGCTCGCCCGCCTGGTTATCGGGCCTCTGCGCCGAATCGCGCACGTCAGCGACGAAATCAGCAAAGGCAATCTCGAAATTGCCGAATTCGAAGAGCGCGGCGCAGAAGAAATCCGTCAGTTGGAAGCCAGTTTCAACCGTATGCGAAGAAGTATCGAAAA
>SSTA01000242.1 GCA_009469685.1 Azonexaceae bacterium
CATGATCCACTCGTTTAACTGTCTCGATACTGAGGCGTTATTCCATAGTCAGGCGGTGCCACGGTTCAGGAACATCGAGCGGGTGGCGCGGCGCAAGCTGCTTCAATTGCATGCGGCTACTGAGTTGGCCAGCTTGCGGGTTCCCCCGGGGAATCAACTGGAAGCACTCAAGGGAGACCGCAAAGGTCAGCACAGTATCCGCGTGAACGATCAGTGGCGGGTGTGCTACATCTGGAAAGCGGATGGGGCGCACCAGGTTGAAATTGTGGACTACCACTAGGAGGCGAAGATGGCCGAACTACTTGACGAAATCCACCCCGGCGAAATTCTGCTGGAGGACTTTATGAAGCCGATGGGTATCACGGCCCGTCAGCTCGCCAGTGACATCGACGTGCCACCAAGTCGGATCAGCGAACTGGTGAATGGGCACCGTCCGATTACCGCCGATACGGCGCTGCGCCTTGGCCTGTTTTTCCAAATGGAGCCGCGCTTTTGGTTGAATCTGCAAACCGAATACGATATGCGCATCGCTGCACGCACGTTGCAGGAGAAAATTGCGCCGCGCATTCGAGTGTTTCACGGGGCCGCCGCTTGAGCCGGAGAGGCGAATTGGGTGTGCAAAGGAGAGGGGCTTGGCGATAGCAAGGCCGGAGCGGTCCGCCTACCCAACCGGCACGACCTCACTCAAATTCCCGAGCCAGTTCGGACGTGCCTTCGAACAGCCCTTGCCCACGAATCATCGCCTTGAAGGCCTTCATCACCGGCCGGGAGATGGCGGTTTCGGCCAGGACGCGGCGCTCGTAGATGGCCATCTTGAGGGCTTCGTCGGCGCCCTGGCGGGCGGTGGCGATGAGGGTGTGCTCGGCGTCGCCGAAGCGCTGGCCGGGGCGGTGGCGCAGGGCGTCGTAGAGGGCGGCCATGACGCGCTTTTCGACTTCGCCCATCTTGCATTTGCCGTCGAGGATCTTGAGCATGACGGCGGTGGCGCAATCGACGTCGCTCGGAGTCAGCGGGTGCGCCGCCACCCAGGCCGGCACGTGGGCGAGGCTCATGCCGGCGCCGTCATCGCCGATTCCAGGGCCGGATAGCCACCGTCGACGCTGAACACGCGGGCGTAGCGGAAGTCGATGAACATCTGCGCGTAGGTTTTGCTGGCGTTGCCGTGGTAGCAGTAGATGACGATCGGCGCGTCCTTGGGAATGCGCTTCGTCCAGGCCAGCAGCCGGTCTTCGCTGAGCGGGGCGCACCGTCGATGTGGCCGGCCTGATACGACTTGATGTCGCGCACGTCGAAGAGCGTGGCCTGGGGTTCGCTGCGCAGCAGCTCTGCCGCAGCCGAGCCCGGAATGCACTCGTAAGCCCTGGATTCCCCCATGATTCAGGCCTCCACCGTCAGTTTTTCGCTCAACAGCGGCACCACCTGGGCCAGCCAGGCGTCGATGCGCTCGTCGGTGAGCATGCCCTGGGTGCGCTGGTCGATGACCAGACCCACGAA
This sequence comes from Azonexaceae bacterium, assembly GCA_009469685.1. The sequence continues at coordinate 1,495 of SSTA01000242.1, forward strand.
GCGGCCATCGACGACGGCGGCCGACTGCTCGAAGGTGTAGCCATCGGTGGGCCAGTCGCCGACGATCTCGGCCCCCCAGCCCTTGAACTTCTCGACGAGGGCAAAGAGCGAGCTGCAGAAACGGTCGGCGTAACGCTCCTGGGCGCCGAGGCCGAAGAAGGCGATGCGTTTGCCCGAAAAGTCCGGGTTGGGCGGCATCTGGTCGAAGAATTCAGCCCAATTGGGCTCGAAGCAGCCCGAAGCGCCGTGGCCAGGAATCTCGCCGATGCCATAGCTCGGCGTACCGAGGATGAGGGCGTCGTACTGCAGCATATCGGCTGGGGTGATGCGGTTGACGTTGATGGGCTTGGCGCACAGTTCGTCGCCCAGTTTTTTCTGCATTTTCTTGGCCACCAGGCGGGTGGTTCCGGTTTCGGTGCCGAAAAAGAATCCAATCTTGTTCATACTGCCTCCGGGGAAAGGAAAAAAGGGGTGGCACGCCCATTGCAAATACCGATGGAAGAGCCACGCCGGCGTCGACTTTGCGACACGGCCTCATGACCAACCTGCCGGAGCGCGCCATGCAATACTCCACCCACGACTGCCACGGCCTGCCCGTCGCCGTCGGCGACGAGGTGAAAATCCTCGACATCGATCCCGACCCCGATCTCGACGACGACCAACGGGAGATGTTCCTGGCCATGATCGGCGCTTGTTGCGCCGTGGAGCGCATCGACGCCGACGGCACCGGCTGGGTCGCGGTGTGGTGGAACGGCGACGAAGGCACCCAGCTGACACTGGTCGGCCTGGGGCCGCTCCAGATGGAACGCCGGGGCGGCTGAGCGCGGGCGGCGGGTCGGCTTCATTCGTCGACCGTCGCCTCTTCGCCCTGGGCGTTGTAGTTCTTCAGGCGTTTTTCGGCGGCGACGCCGAGTATCTTCAGCAGCCAGGGCGGCGGCGAATTGACCATGGCCTGCTGGAACTGGGCGAGGATTTCCAGCGCCGGCCCGCCGTCGGGCACCTTGATCGGGTAGACGTCGGCCCGGATCACCTTGGCCGCCGCCGGCCCGCCGATGGAGACCACGTAGCACACATGGCAGTCGCCGATCAGTTGGGCCCGCCAGAGGTTCTTGTCCGGCGCGAATTCGGCGTCCATGGTGTCGCGGATATCCACCAGCCG
>SSTA01000243.1 GCA_009469685.1 Azonexaceae bacterium
CAGCGCCGCCCGGGGCTTCCGAGGTGGCTGAGTTATAATCCGCGCGGACAATTTCTTGCCTCAGACTCGTGATTTTTACCCTCGGCATCAATCACCATTCGGCTCCCCTCGCGATTCGCGAGCGGGTCGCCTTTCACGCCGAAGGCCTGGCAAAAGCCTTGGCCCATCTGGTCGATGCCAAGCCGGTCAAGGAAGCTGCCATCTTGTCCACCTGCAACCGGATGGAGCTTTACTGCACGACCGACGTCCCGGGTGCCGCTGCCGATTGGCTGGCCGAGTACCACCGGGTCGAGCGCTCCCAGATCGAACCCTATCTCTACACCTATCCGCAGCCGGAAGCCGTGCGCCATGCCTTCCGCGTTGCCAGCGGCCTAGACTCCATGGTTCTCGGCGAACCCCAGATCCTCGGGCAGATGAAGGACGCAGTCCGCGTCGCCGAGGAAGCCGGAACCCTGGGCACCCAGTTGCACAAGCTCTTCCAGCGCTCGTTCGCGGTCGCCAAGGAAGTGCGCAGCACCACCGCGATCGGCGCCAATATCGTTTCCATGGCTGCCGCCGCCGTCCATCTGGCCGAGCGCATTTTCGAATCGGTGGCCGACCAGCGGATCCTGTTCATCGGCGCAGGCGAGATGATCGAACTCTGCGCCGCCCATTTCTGTGCCCAGAAGCCCCGCCAGGTCACCGTCGCCAACCGGACCGTAGAGCGGGGTCGGGCGCTGGCCGAACGCTTCGGCGGTGCGGCCGTGCGCCTCGACGAACTGGCCGAAATCCTCCCACAGCACGACATCGTGGTGTCCTGCACGGCGAGTCCGTTGCCCATCATCGGTCTCGGAATGGCCGAGCGTGCGGTGCGGGCCCGCCGCCATCGACCCATTTTCATGGTGGATCTCGCGGTACCCAGGGACATCGAGGTCGAAGTCGGTGAGCTCGACGACATCTTCCTCTACACGGTCGACGATCTCGCCCAGGTGGTCGAAAACGGGCTCGAATCGCGCCAGGCGGCGGTTGTCCAGGCCGAGGCCATCATCGCCAGCCGGGTCGAGAATTTTCTGTCCTGGCTCGAATCCCGCGATTCGGTTCCGGTCATTCGCTCCTTGCGCGACAGCGCGGAACGCATGCGTCGCCACGAAATCGAGCATGCGCTCAAGCTTCTGGCGAAGGGGGAAGCCCCGGAGAGCGTCATCGAGCACCTTTCCCACCGCCTGACCAACAAGTTCCTTCACACGCCGACCCAGGCCCTCAACCTTGCCGAGGGCGAGGAACGCCAGGAACTCCAGGCCGCCGCAACCCGCCTCTTCCACCTGCACCGCGAAGAATAAGGTTTAGGGGCTCGCCGTCGCGACGGGGCGGGACACCGCAGAAATCACCATGTTGCGCCCCGACCGCTTGGCGACCAGCAGGGCCTCATCGGCCGCGGCAATGAGGGCCTCCGGATCGCGGAATCCGGGGACGCTGGCCAGTCCGCAGCTGAAAGTCGCCCGCAGCGTCCCGGCACCATGGGCGTGGGGCAGATCGGCAAAGTCTTCGCGGATCCGATCCAGGAGCTCCTTGGCACGACCGCCGTCGGTCCCGGGAAGCGCGACGATGAACTCCTCGCCCCCGTAGCGACCGATGAGATCGCTGCTCCGTAAGCGACCGCGCAGGAGCCACGCCAGGCTACGGATCACCTGGTCGCCGACCGGATGGCCATAGGTGTCGTTGATCGATTTGAATCGATCGATGTCGATCATGGCGGCGGTGAGCGGGCCCCCGCCCGCAACCCGGAAGAAGTCGTCCAACTTGGCCTTGGCGGCCGAGTGGTTCAAGAGCCCGGTCAGGCTGTCGTGACGACCCGAATGAAGCATCTCGCGGTAGCGCTCGATCTTCGTCTTCACCACCGCCGCGAGAACCACCGGATTGACCGGCTTGGTAAGAAATTGATCGCCTCCCAGGCGCAAGGCTTCGACCTGCTGAACGATATCGGTCTCGCTAGACAGATAGACCACCGGAAGGGACTGGTACTCCCGCAACTGTCGCAGGGCACGAGTCACCTCGACACCAGTGCAATAAGGCATGTACATGTCCATCAGCACCAGGTCTGGACGGTAGCGGGCAGTGGCCTCAAGGAGGGCACGGGGATCGCCGATGGCCTCGCTGTCGATCCCATGTTGCGAAAGGGAACGACGGATATGGGCGATCGCCGTGGCCGAATCTTCGACCACGAGTACCCGCGGAACCTGCTGCTCCCGTGCCTGAACGAGGTCGAGTATGCGGGAGACCAGGTCATTCAGCTTTTCGCCGACCGGAATGCAGAAATCGGCTCCAGCGCGCTGAAGATCGATGATGGACTGCAGTTCGGCGGAAACCGAAAGACAGTAGAACGAACTCGCTGGAAACTCGGAACGTAGCAAGCGGATCGTCGCGACCGCCTCCGCTTCGTAGCTCCCCTCAGCGTCGGGAATGAAAACGACCGCAAGGGGAATGTTGAGTTCGGTCTGGCTCTCCTCCCACTGCATCCCGCAGGGAACAAAACCGAAAAATTCCAGTTGCTCCGCCAGAGACGCTCGCCAAGGATGATCTCGACTGGAGACGATCAGAATCTGCCGCGGTCTACTCCATGCCCCTTCCACAGCCGCGCCGCCGTCCGCTCCCCGGCGACTAGCGACCGCAGGCAGTTCATGGCGCCGCAATTCCCGCAGGATCGCGCCCAACTGGCGGGCAATGACGCCGCTACGTTCCACGCTCAGGGGATGGTTTACTCCGGCACCGAAGAGGCTGAGGGCGGTGTTCTCCAGTTCCTGACTGGCGCGAACCAGCCCGGGCATCTGCTGTCGCGCGAGATGCTCGGTCAAACCGTTGAGAGACAAAGTGAACTCGACGAAGGCGTCGATGACGCCGCGGGCGAGATAACCCTGCCAGCGCCTTTCCACGGCTTCAGCAACGGCAATGAGGGCGTTCGATACGGTGGGCATGGAGCGAAGAATTTGTTCCGGCGATTATTCGCAAGGACGGGTACGCTGGGCAATGCCGCCCGTCGCCGATAAACGGCGATGTCAGGTACTATTACCGGCTTTTCAGAAGATTCCGGTTTCTCATGAAGGCCAGCATCCGCCTCAAGCTCGATCATCTCAGCGATCGCCTCGAAGAGATCGATCTTCTTTTGGCGGCCGAGAACGCCATTGCGGACATGGATCAGTTTCGCCGCCTATCGCGGGAACGCTCGGAACTGGAACCGGTGGTCCTGCGTTACGCTGAATTGCGCCGGGTCGAGGCCGATATCGCTGAAGCCCGAACACTCCTCGCCGACCCGGACATGCGCGACTTCGCGGTCGAGGAAATGGCCAGCGCCCAGAGTCGACTACCCGCACTTGAGCTCGACCTCCAGAAGCTCCTCCTACCGCGCGACCCTGACGACGACAAGAACGTCATCCTCGAAATTCGGGCGGGAACAGGGGGCGACGAATCTGCGCTCTTCGCCGGCGATCTGATCCGCATGTACAGCCGCTTCGCCGAACGCCAGCGCTGGCAAGTCGAAGTGCTTTCGGCAAACGAATCCGACCTCGGCGGTTATCGGGAAATCATCTGCCGCATTGCCGGAACCGGTGTGTACTCCCGGCTCAAATTCGAATCCGGCGGCCACCGGGTCCAACGGGTGCCGGAAACCGAAACCCAGGGGCGTATCCATACCTCCGCCTGCACCGTCGCTGTCATGTCGGAAGCCGACGAAGTCGGCGATGTCGAACTCAATCCCGCAGACCTTCGCATCGATACCTTTCGCGCTTCCGGTGCCGGTGGCCAGCACATCAACAAGACCGATTCGGCGGTCCGGGTCACCCACCTCCCCACCGGCATCGTCGCGGAGTGCCAGGATGGCCGCTCCCAGCACGCCAACAAGGCGTCCGCCTTGCGCGTCCTTGCCGCGCGCATCAAGGACGCGCAGGTCCGCGCCCAACAAAGCCGGATTGCCAATACCCGGAAAAGCCTGATCGGGTCGGGCGACCGGTCGGAGCGCATCCGCACCTACAATTTTCCCCAGGGTCGGGTGACCGACCATCGGATCAATCTGACCCTCTACAAGATTGCCGCCATTCTCGACGGGGACCTGGACGAACTTCTTGGCGCTCTCGCCAACGAGCACCAGGCAGAGCAACTGGCCACTCTGTCCGAGCAGGAGTAATGGGCAGAATCCTGACCCGGGGCGCTGCCTGGCGCTGGGCAGAAGAGCGCATTGACCGCCTCGACGCCCGGCTCCTCGTTCAAGCGGCAGCCTATTGCAGGCATTCCGATCTGATTGCCCACCCCGAGAAGGTGCTGACCCACGAACAGGTCGTTTGGCTCGAATCCCTCGTTGCGCGCCGGGCGGGCGGAGAACCGCTGGCCTACGTCCTCGGTACCGCCGGATTTTACGGCCGGGAATTCACCGTGACCCCGGCAGTCTTGATTCCCCGGCCCGAAACCGAAGAACTGGTCGTCCAGGCGTTGAAGACGCTGCGGAACATCTCCAGTCCGCGCATCGCCGACCTGGGTACCGGTTCGGGAGTCATTGCGATTACCCTTGCACTGGAACGACCGGACGCCCGCCTGCTCGCCGTCGACCTCTCGCCGGAAGCGCTGGCCGTGGCAACGGAAAACGCAGCGCGCCTCGGCGCTCGCGTCGAATTTCGGGCGGGCGACTGGTATTCGCCCCTGGCAGGCGAACGCTACGACCTCCTGGTATCCAATCCACCCTATGTGGTTCATGGCGACCCCCACCTGGATCTGAACGGATTGCCCTTCGAACCCCAGGGAGCGCTGACCGACGGCATCGCGGGCGGTGACGGCCTGGCCTGCATTCGCGCCCTTGTTTCCGGCGCAGCGCGACATCTGACGCCCGGCGGGTGGCTTTGGTTCGAACATGGGCACGACCAGGGCGAAATGTCCCGGAACTTATTGCGCTCTGCCGGTTTCAAAGGCGTGCTTACGAACACCGACCTGGCCGGAACCGAACGCATGAGCGGGGGCCAGATTTGAATCCTCAGGAAACTTGATCATGGCAGAAGCCGTCCAGCAACGCATCCACCAAACCGTCACCGGAAGCCCGGTCGTCCTTTTCATGAAGGGAACCGCCCAGTTCCCCCAATGCGGATTCTCCGCCACCGCCGTCCAGATTCTCAAGGTCTGCGGCGTCCAGGAATTCGTCTCGGTCAATGTCCTCGAGGATCCCGAGATTCGCCAGGGCATCAAGGATTACGCCAACTGGCCCACCATTCCCCAGCTTTTCATTCGCGGCGAGTTCGTCGGCGGTTGCGACATCATGCGCGAAATGTACGAAGCCGGCGAGCTCCAGAAGCTGCTGGCCGGCATCGCCAGCTCGTAAGGTCTGCCCTCAGGGCCTGAGCTCAGGCTCACCCTCTTCGCCCAGCCGGAACATCGCGGGGGCAAGATCGTGCCTTTGGAGCAGGCGATAGAACTCGGTGCGATTGCGGTCGGCGATGCGGGCCGCGTCGGCGACGTTGCCGTCGGTGAGTTTGAGCAGTTGTACGAGATAGTTGCGCTCGAATCGCTGCTTCGCCTCCGCGTAGGTCAGTGGCTCGACCGAGGGAAGCCGCAGGGCCCTCTGGATCTGGGCCGGCGAAATCAGCGGCGTGGTGGCCAAGGCGCAGCATTGCTCGATCACATTGTGGAGCTGGCGCACATTTCCTGGCCAAGTTGCCGAGGCAAGCAACGCCAGGCCCTCGGGAGCGATGCC
>SSTA01000244.1 GCA_009469685.1 Azonexaceae bacterium
CCGGCGCAACGCTCGAAATAAATCTTCTTGGCCTTTTCCTTTTCGTCGGGCGTCATCGCCAGGCCATCTCCGCCCGCGGTCTGGGCAAAGGCAGAACCCATGGCGCCGGCAATGGCGGTCAGCGCCAAAATCCCCATTACTGTCTTTTTCATCTTCCTCTCCTTGGATTGAATAAACCGCGTGCGATCCCTAGACGCGATGGCCGGTAGGTTGAACCACTGCCGCTCCCCGTTCCTTGATTTTCATCAATCCCCCCGCAAACCGATTCAGAAGGTAAATCATGGCCTTATCAAGACTTTCGAACTACTTGGACTAGTTCTTAGGTAGTATTCCGCTCCCGGGGAAGGTGCCGCCTATTGGCAGGACGAGGCGGGCGCATTAGGATGGCCGGCCAAGAAAATGGTCCGCAAACGACGATGAGCGTAAGCACGATGGAGGGAGGAAAGGTTTGGCTGGTGGGGTCGGGGCCGGGAGATCCGGACTTGCTCACGGTCAAGGCCGCGCGCTTGATCGCCGGGGCGGATGCCCTGGTCTACGACCACCTGGTGGGCGAAGGCATCATCGACCTTGCCCGCCCGGACGCCCGGCGCATCTACGCCGGCAAGGAAGCCTCCAACCACACCCTGCCCCAGGACGCCATCAACGAGTTGCTGGTCCGTCTGGCCCGGGAAGGTCTCGCGGTCGTCCGGCTGAAGGGCGGCGACCCGTTCATCTTCGGTCGCGGCGGCGAGGAGCTTCAAACCCTGGTCGCTTCCGGGATTCCTTTCGAAGTCGTTCCCGGCGTCACGGCGGCGGCGGGGTGTGCCGCCTATTCCGGATTTCCGCTCACCCATAGGGATCATGCCCAGGCGCTGGTTTTCGTCACTGGCCACCTCAAGGACGGGACGGTCAATCTGGATTGGCCGGCCCTGGCCCGGCCGCGGCAGACCGTCGTTTTCTACATGGGCATCGGCGCCGCCCGGGAAATCTGCCGGCAAATGATCGTCCATGGCTTGCCGGATACCACTCCGGCCGCAGTGATCCGCTGCGGCACCTTGCCGAACCAGCAGACTCTGGTCGCCACCCTGGGGACCCTGGCCGATCGCATCGCCGAATCGCGCACCCGACCCCCGGCACTCATCGTGGTCGGCAGCGTGGTCGACCTCCATCGACAGCTGAGCTGGTTCGAGCGCCGGTGAAATTCGCTCCCTTCCTGCTGGTACTGGCCGCCAGCCCAGCTCTGGCCTATTCGGGCCCGGAACTGCTCGCCGATTGCCAAGCCGCCGAAAGCTTTTTCGCCGACAAGAAGAGCAGCGATCCCTACCAATCGGTCCGCGGCGCCCGCTGCCTGGCCTATGTGGCCGGTTTTGCCGACGGTTACGGAGTCGCCGACTTTCTCGCGGGCAAGGTGGGCGTCCAGTTGAACGCGTTGTGCCTGCCCACCGACGGCGATGTCCAGTACCGTCTCTTGCGGGCGGTCATCGCCCACCTCGAGAAGCAGCCGCCGGCTACCGACGCCGACCCCCGCACCCTGGTTGCCGGCGCCCTGTCCAAGGCCTTCCCCTGCCCTCAATGAGGCCGCATACGCGCCGGCCAAACTTGTGAGGGCGCACCGATTCAGCGATAATTCGCCCTCCTCGGCCGAGGTGGCGGAATCGGTAGACGCAGCGGATTCAAAATCCGCCGCCGCAAGGTGTAAGGGTTCGAGTCCCTTCCTCGGCACCAGAGGCTGCTCCTCCAGCGCTTGTTGATAGCGTCGGAGGAGTCGACGGCGAAACCCGGCCGGCTGACCCCAACCCTCCAAGATCATTCCATGGACTTCCTCGGGATCGACTCCAGTTTCCTGCTCGCCGTCGGCCAGATCATCATGATCGACATCCTGCTCGGGGGAGACAACGCGGTGGTCATCGCCCTGGCCTGCCGTCGCCTGCCCGAGGCGCAGCGCCGCCAAGCGATTTTCTGGGGAGTGGCGGGGGCCATCGGCGTGCGGATCGCGCTCATCTTCTTTGCCCTGCAGCTCCTCGCGCTGCCCTATCTCAAGCTGGTCGGCGCCGCGCTCCTGATCTGGATAGGCGTCAAGCTTCTGCTCCCTGAAGATGACGACGGTCACGCCAACCTGGCAGCCAGCGACAGTCTCCTTGGCGCCATCCGGACGGTCGTCCTCGCCGATGTCGTCATGAGCCTCGACAATGTGATTGCCGTTGCGGGGGCGGCCAAGGGCGACATCGCCCTGGTGGTCTTCGGCATCCTGATCAGCGTGCCCATCATCGTCTGGGGAAGCCGCTTCGTCCTGCGCCTGATGGACCGCTTCCCCGTGGTCATCACCCTCGGCGGCGCGCTCCTGGGTTGGATCGCTGGCGAGATGGCCATCACCGACCGTGTCATGCGCGAATCCTTCTTCGCCGACGCGGTACCGGGTGTCGTCAAGTATGCCGCTGCAGCCACCGGCGCCCTGCTCGTGGTCCTGGTCGGCAAGTGGCTCGCCAGCCGCCAGCTCGCCACCCGCGAACCGGTCGAAATCCCCCTCGACGCCGGCCCTTCGTCCGGCCACAAACCCTGACCGAGGTCCAGCCATGTACACTCTCCTGATTGCCGTCGACGGTTCCGAGGGCAGCCGTCGTGCCGTGGATCACGTCGTCCGCCTGGCCGCAGCGGGACTGCCCGTGGCGGTCCATGTCCTCAACGTCCAGATTCCGGTGGAATCAGGCCATGTCCGCATGTTCATCGAAGCGGAACGGATCGAGGGCTACTATCGCGAAGAAGGACTCGCCGCCCTAGATCCGGCCTGTGCCGTCCTGGCCGGGGCGGGGCTCGCCCCCAGCCGGCATCTCGCCGTCGGTCACGTCACCGAAACCATCCTCCACTACGCGGAAAAATTGCGCGCCGATCAGATCGTCCTCGGTTCGAACGGTGGCGCATCCCTGCGCCACCGGCTTCTAGGTTCAGTGGCCAGCGACGTCGCGGCCCGGGCTTCGGTTCCGGTCACCCTCGTCCGCTGATCCGCCCCGGTTCGACTGCCCTCTTCCCCGTAATAACCCTGATGCACCAGTTTTGTGCCGTCACGGAATTTTCGCGACGAAGTGATCTAAAATCGAGCCCAGACTGCACTTCAGTCAACCCTCCTGACCGCCATGGACAAAATTCTCTGGGATGATCGCTTCAGCGTCGGTGTCGCCGAGTTCGACGACCAACACCGGCGCCTGGCCGAACTCATCAACCAGTTGGGCGATTGCATCGGGCAATCCGCCGGTAGCGAGGCCGTGGCCGACGTTCTCAGCGCCCTCTCCGAGTACGCGAGCACCCATTTCGAAGCCGAGGAAGCCCTCCTGCAACGGCTGGGCTATCCCGAACTCAATGCCCAGTGGCAGGAGCATACGGAGTTCTGCGAAACCGTCGCCAACGCCTGTTACGACGCCAGTTGCGGTTCCGTGGATCTGCCCGCGCTGTCCGCCTATCTGATGCACTGGTGGGAAGACCACATCCTCCTGTTCGACATGCGCTACAAATCCTTCGTCGCCGGTCAGATCCCCCCATCCCCGAACAAAGCCTGAGCGGACGGGCCGCCCACCGTCCTCTGCTACAATGCGCCGCCGCCCGACCGGGCGAACGCAGCCGCCTGCCCTCATCGCTCCCTTCCTCCCCCATGTCCTTGACCGTCGAGGACTTCGATTTTCCTCTTCCCCCCGAACTGATCGCCCAGCATCCGGCGCCCGAGCGCACCGGCAGCCGCCTTCTGCACGTCGCCGGAGCGGGGCTCGCGGACCTGAGCTTCGCCGACTTGCCTGGGTTGCTGCAGGCAGGCGATCTGCTGGTATTCAACGACACCCGGGTCATCAAGGCCCGCTTCAGCGGACGCAAGGCCAGCGGCGGCGCGGTGCAGATGCTGCTCGAACGCATAGCCGACCGCCGCCGGGGTTGGGCTCAGATTCGGGCCAGCAAGTCGCCGCGGCCGGGAGCGCAGCTTCGGCTGGAAGACGCCTTCGACGTGGTGGTCACCGGCCGCACCGGCGCCAATGACGAATTCTTCGCCATCGAACTCGTCGGCGACGGCGATCTCTGGCAACTGGCCGAAACCTACGGCCGCCTGCCCCTGCCGCCCTACATCACCCACGCCGCCGAGGCGGTGGACGAAGCCCGTTACCAGACGGTCTATGCCCGGGAGCCCGGCGCCGTCGCCGCCCCCACGGCCGGACTGCACTTCGACGACGACCTGTTCGCGCGCCTGCGCGAACTCGGGGTGGGCACCGCCTTTCTCACGCTGCACGTCGGCGCCGGCACTTTCCAGCCCGTGCGGGTCGAGCGCATCGCCGACCACCGCATGCACAGCGAACGCTTCGATATCCCCGCCGCCACCGCGCAAGCCATCGCGGCCACCCGGGCAGCCGGCGGCCGCGTGATCGCCGTCGGCACCACCAGTCTGCGCGCCCTGGAATCCGCCGCCCATGCCGATGGCGGCGTGCGCCCCGGGCCTGCGGAAACCCAGATCTTCATCACACCGGGCTACCGCTTCCGCGTGGTGGACCGCCTCGTCACCAATTTCCACCTGCCGAAATCGACCCTGCTCATGCTGGTGTCGGCTTTCGCGGGTTACGACACCACCCGCGCCGCCTATGCCCACGCCGTCGCCCAGGGCTACCGCTTCTTCAGCTACGGCGACGCCATGCTCCTGGAGCGCAGCGATGCAGTTTGACCTCCTGACCACCGACGGCGCCGCGCGCCGCGGCCGCCTCACCCTCGCCCACGGCGTCGTGGAAACCCCGGTCTTCATGCCCGTCGGCACCTACGGGACAGTGAAGGCGATGACGCCCCAATCCCTCGCCGACATCGGCGCCCAGATCTGCCTGGGCAACACCTTCCACCTGTGGCTGCGGCCGGGACTGGAGGTGGTGCGCGCCCACGGCGGACTGCATCGCTTCATGAACTGGGACAAACCCATCCTCACCGATTCCGGGGGCTTCCAGGTCTTCTCCCTGGGCGCCCTGCGGAAGATCAGCGAAGAGGGGGTCAAATTCGCGTCGCCCATCGACGGCACCCGGCTCTTCCTGACGCCTGAGGAATCGATGCGCATCCAGCACGTCCTCAATTCCGACATCGTCATGATCTTCGACGAATGCACGCCGTATCCGGCCAGCCACGACGAAGCCGCCCAGTCCATGCGCCTCTCGCTGCGCTGGGCGAAGCGCTCCCGCGACGAACATGATCGCCAGGCCAACGGGAACGCCCTCTTCGGCATCGTCCAGGGCGGCATGTACGAGGACCTGCGCGACGAATCCCTGGCCGGACTGGACGCAACCGGCTTCGACGGCATGGCCATCGGCGGCCTCTCGGTGGGCGAACCGAAGGAGGACATGTCCCGCATCCTGGCCCACACCGCGCCCCGCCTGCCCACCCACAAGCCGCGCTACCTGATGGGCGTCGGCACCCCGGAAGATCTGGTCGAGGCGGTCGCCGCCGGCATCGACATGTTCGATTGCGTGATGCCCACCCGCAATGCGAGGAACGGCCACCTGTTCACCCGCTACGGCGACGTCAAGATCAAGAACGCCCGCTTCAAGACCGACACCGGGCCGCTGGACCCCTCCTGCACCTGCACCACCTGTACCCAATTCACCCGGGCCTACCTGCACCACCTGTTCCGCGCCGGGGAAATCCTCGGTTCCATGCTCAACACCATCCACAACCTGCACTACTACCAGACCCTGATGGCCGAGATGCGGGGGGCGATCGAGAGCGGCAATTTCGTCGACTGGGCAGCCACATTCCGCCGGGACCGGCAAAGCGGCATTTAGGGACCAGTGGTAGAATGTTGAGTTTTGCATCAACCGCATCGAGGAACTTTTTCCATGATTAGCCTTGCCCACGCCCAGGCCGCGGCCCCCGCCGGCCCCGCCGGAGACTATACCGGCCTCATCATGATGGTGGCCATGTTCGCCATCGTCTGGCTGATGATGATCCGCCCCCAGATGAAGAAGGCCAAGGAGCACAAGACCATGGTCGAGGCCCTGCAGAAGGGCGACGAAATCGTCACCCAGGGCGGCCTCGCCGGCCGCATCACCAAGGTGGGCGAGAATTTCCTGCACGTCGATGTCTCCGAAGGCAAGGACGGCGCCGTCGAGGTCATCGTTCAGAAATCGGCGATAGCCAACCTGTTGCCCAAGGGCACCCTGAAAGGACTGTGAGGAGTGAGGAGAGAGGAGTGAGGGGTCCCCCCCTCCTCCCTGCTCCGCCTCCACCCCTCACTCCTCACTCCTCACCCCTCAAAGCACCATGAATCGCTACCCCCTCTGGAAATACATCATTGTCGCCGTCGCGCTGGTGCTGGGCTTCATCTACACCCTGCCCAACTTCTTCGGCGAATCCCCGGCGGTCCAGGTTTCCAGCGGCAAGGCGACCTTGAAGACCGACGACAAGACCCTGGCCCGGGCCGAGGAAACCCTCAAGGCCGCCGGGGTTGCCCACGACGGGATACAGCTGGACTTCAACGGGGTCAAAGCCCGCTTCAAGGACACCGACACCCAGTTGAAGGCCAAGGATGCCCTCGAGAAGGCCTTCAATCCCGACCCGACCGATCCCCAGTACGTCATCGCCCTCAATCTGCTCAGCGCGTCGCCGGCCTGGCTCACCAGCCTGCACGCGCTGCCCATGTACCTCGGCCTGGACCTGCGGGGCGGCGTCCATTTCCTGCTCCAGGTGGACATGAAGGGCGCACTGACCAAGCGCCTCGACTCGGTCGGCGCCGATCTGCGCACCCTCATGCGGGACAAGAACCTCCGCCACTCCGGCATCAACCGGGAAGGCGAGCGCCTGGTGATCCGCTTCCGCGACGCCGAGACCCGGGACAAGGCCCGCATCGCCGTTTCCGACGCCCAGGCCGACCTGGCCCTGGCCGACCAGGGAGACGAGAGCGAACCGCGCCTGGTGGCCACCTTGAAGCCGGAGGCGATCAAGCGTCTGGGCGAATTCGCCCTCAAGCAGAACATCACCACCCTGCACAACCGGATCAACGAACTCGGCGTCGCCGAACCGGTCATCCAGCAGCAGGGCAGCGACCGCATCGTCGTCCAGTTGCCCGGCGTGCAGGACACCGCCAAGGCCAAGGACATCCTCGGCCGGACCGCCACCCTGGAAATCCGCATGGTGGACGATTCCCCCGGCGCGCTGGAAGCCGGTCTCGCCGGCAACCCACCCTTCGGCACCGAGCTCTACACCGAACGGGGAGGGTCTCCGCTCCTGGTCAAGAAACAGGTGGTCCTCACCGGCGACCGGCTGACCGACGCCCAGCCCGGCTTCGACGGCCAGACCCACGAACCGGCGGTGCACCTCAATCTCGATTCCGCCGGCGCCCGCATCTTCAAGGACATCACCCGGGAAAACGTCGGCAAGCGCATGGCCATCCTGCTGATCGAAAAGGGCAAGGGCGAGGTCATCACCGCTCCGGTGATCCGCACCGAAATCGGCGGCGGCCGGGTGCAGATTTCCGGCCGCATGAACACCGTCGAAGCCAACGACGTGGCGCTGCTCCTGCGCGCCGGGTCGCTGGCCGCACCGATGGATATCATCGAGGAACGCACCATAGGCCCCAGCCTGGGCGCCGAAAACATCAAGAAGGGCTTCCATTCCACGCTCTGGGGCTTCTTGCTGATCGCGACGTTCATGATCGCCTATTACCAGATCTTCGGCGCCATCTCGGTCGCCGCCCTGGCCTCCAACCTGCTCTTCCTGGTGGCCATCCTGTCGATGCTGCAGGCGACCCTGACGCTACCCGGCATCGCCGCCATCGCGCTGACCCTGGGCATGGCCATCGACGCCAACGTGCTGATCAACGAGCGCATCCGCGAAGAACTGCGCTCGGGCATGCCGCCCCAGGCGGCCATTTCCGAAGGTTATGAACGGGCCTTCGGCACCATTCTGGACTCCAACATCACCACCCTCATCGCCGGTCTGGCGCTGCTCATCTTCGGCTCCGGCCCGGTGCGCGGCTTCGCCGTGGTCCATTGCCTGGGCATCATGACTTCGATCTTCTCGTCGGTCGTCGTCTCCCGCGCCCTGGTCAATCTGGTCTATGGCCGCCAGAAGAAGCTGGCCAAGGTGGCCATCGGGTCGGTCTGGAAACCCGGCGTCGCCGCCGGCAAATAAGGGGAAACCGCCATGGAATTCTTCCGCATCAAGAACGACATCCCCTTCATGCGCCATGCGCTGAAGTTCAACATCATTTCGCTGCTGACCTTCATCCTGGCCGTGATCTTCCTCTTCGCCAAGGGCCTGCACCTCTCCGTCGAATTCACCGGCGGCACCCTCATCGAGGTCCAGTACGAACAGGCGGCCGATCTCGAGAAGGTCCGCGGCGCCCTGGGGAAATCGGGCTTTTCCGACTACTCGGTGCAGAACTTCGGGTCCTCGCGGGACGTGATGATCCGCCTGCCGCTCAAGGCCGACCAGAATACCGCCCAGCTCGGCGAATCGGTGATGAAGTCCCTGGAAGCCGAAGCCCCCGGCGCCAAGCTGAGCCGGGTCGAATTCGTCGGTCCCCAGGTCGGCAAGGAACTGGCCGAAAACGGCGCCATGGCGCTCCTGCTGGTGGTCATCGGCATCGTCGTCTACCTGGCC
>SSTA01000245.1 GCA_009469685.1 Azonexaceae bacterium
AAAGCCCTTCTCCTTCCCCATTGCCGCCTGGGCCTGGCTTCCCAGCGCGAGGACCGCGCCGAGTTTGCCGGCCTTGAGATCGGCAAAGGCCTCCTGGATGTCCATATAGTGACGCACCTCCCGGGGCCGCACACCCCCCGACGGCGACGCGAGAATGTCCGCCCCCAGGGTATCTCCCTCGACTCCGACAATCTCGTTCGCCAAGCCGTCGAGATACCGTAATTCCGGAACGCGCTCAAGGTTGCGGGCAATTTGCAGATTGTCCCGGAAATAGGCCCCGAAGATGGCAACGCGTTCGTTGCGCTGCGCAAATTCCTTCTGCACCGGGACATGCATCATCACATCTGCCGGGCCATGGCCGAGGAGCGACCCTCGCCAGACCATGTTTCGCAGATCGTCGTCGACGTTCTCATCGGCCTTGAACGGACGAAAACTGACCTTGACCCCAAGTTTTTCGCCCAGTTTCGTCGCAATCTCCCTATCGATCCCCCGAGACTCGTCCGAAAATGGAGCGAAATCCTCGTAAACGGCGACCGACATAACGCCGGCGTCGCGCACTCCGTCGAGTTCGACGGCAAACCCGGCACCAGTTAATGACAAGCAAAGGACAATTCCACAAATAATGCGCTTCATCTCGATCTCTCCAAACGGAAACGAACCACCAAGCACCCCGCCTTGCGCGCATCCCTGCCGTAACCTTCGGGGCTTGTATCGCTGCCAATCCGGGACCCTAGGCCTGGAGAGGCCAGTGCCCGGAAACGGTCGTGATTCAAGAACCATTTCATCGTCGGGGACGATCGCCCGGAAAGAATGCGACGCCGCCTGCACTTTCTCCTACGGCAAAACACCCTAGCCGGAACGGGCAAGCTGCCCGAAGTCCCGAGGCGCACTCTGAGCCCTACCTCTTCCTGCGACGGCCGGAGGATGTCACGGTGGATACCCTGCATCGCCATGCGGAAAAGGTACGATTTCGCTTGCCCTTTTGGCGGCTTTGGCAGCGCAATATTTCGACCCCCGAATCCCCTCAGGAACCGCCATGGGAGCGCAATGAAATAATTTTTGTGCAGCGCACAAAAAGTGGTTGACAAGCTCTTAAACCTACCTATAATGAAACACATGATGCAGTGCAACATCGCCTAGGCGGAAGGCACTGTCAAGGATTCACAGCTTTCCCATTACCACCCTTCAGGAGAAATCACCATGTTCACGACCCCCGAGCAATTTGCCTCTGCCAACAAGTCCACCGTCGACTCGCTGCTGGCCCTGGCCAACACCGCCCTGGCTTCCGCCGAGCGTATCGCCGCCCTCAACCTGAACACCGCCCGTTCCGTCCTGGAAGACGGCGTGTCCGGCGCCAAGGCCCTCCTCGGTGCCAAGGACGTCCAGGAAGCCCTGTCCATCCAAGCCTCCCTGGCCCAGCCGAACGTCGAGAAGGCCGTCGCCTACTCCCGTTCCGTGTATGAAATCTCCGCCCAGACCCAGGAAGAGCTGTCCAAGATGGTCGAAGCCCAGTTCGGCGAGTTCCAGAAGACCGTTACCGCCCTCCTGGACAAGGCTGCCAAGTCCGCTCCCGCCGGCTCCGACGTTGCCGTTGCTGCCGTCAAGAGCGCCATCGCTGCCGCCAACTCTGCCTTCCACAACATGAACAAGGCTGCCAAGCAGGTTGCCGAACTCGCCGAAGCCAACGTGGCTGCCGCGACCAACGCCACCGTCAAGGCCGTGTCCACCGGCAAGGGCAAGAAGTAAAATCAAGCAAAAATAATGAAACCCCCGCCTTGAGCGGGGGTTTTTCCTCCCCAGCAAGGAAAACTGCGCAACCGAATCAATTCTTTTCCGGAGGATCCACCCATGAGTACCACCCCGAATCTCGAACAACTCGCCGCCGCCCAGAAGGCCAATGCCGAAGTCATGATGGCCCTGCTCCGTACCGCCTTCAATGGCGTCGAGCAGCTGACCGCCCTCAACATGGCCGCTTCCCGGGAGTTCTTCAACAGCGCGGTGACCAACACCCAACAATTGTTGAAGGCCAAGGACGCCAACGAAATGGCCAAGCTCAACAGCCAGCTCGCCAAGCCCAATGTGGATAAGTGGACCGATTACTCCCGCAATATTTACGATCTGGTGTCGTCGATGCAGAAGGAAATCACTTCCGTCCTCGAATCCCAGTACAGCAGCTTCACCAAGAATGCGTCCAGCGCCGTCGAAAAGGCCAGCGCCGGCGCCCCCGTGGGCGGAGACGTTTTCGCCGCCGCCATGAAGTCGATGCTCAACGCCTCCACCAAGGCCTTCGACAATATGACCTCCATGGCCAAGCAACTCTCCGACATCGCCGAAGCCAACATGCAGGTTGCCACCAAGGCCACCAAGACCAGCGCAACGGCTGCCGCCGCGAAGAAGGGCAAGTAAGCCTCAGCCTC
>SSTA01000246.1 GCA_009469685.1 Azonexaceae bacterium
TGCCGGCTGCGGGTTCCAACTGCGCGGTTCGGCGGGAGCGAGCTTGCCCTACAAGTCGCTCTACATCGCCCTGCCCGAAAATTCGGAAATAGGCCTCTGGCTGGCGCGTTACATCAAGTCTTCGGGAAGCACCCAGCTGAAGGCCAATCCCAAGGATGCCGAGGCCATCTTGCAGCAATTGCTGGACAATCGGAGCAAGAGCATTCTTAGCCTGAATGCTCAGGGTGCGGTCCGGGAGTACCGCCTGGAGGCCAAATTCGCCTTCCGGGTCATCGATCCGACCGGAAAGGTTCTGGTTGCGCCGAGCGAAATCAACCTGACCCGGGACCTGACTTATAACGCTTCGGCGGTTCTGGCCAAGGACCAGGAAGAAACCTTGCTCTGGCGGGACATCAATATCGATCTCGCCAATCAGATTCTGCGCCAGTTGGCGATCGCCAAACCCGGCGTCGGTGTCGCGGAAGACTGATGCTGCTCAAGGGCGATCAACTCGCGGCGCACCTCGAGCGCGACCTACGCCCGCTCTATGTCGTCCATGGCGACGAGCCGCTCCTGATTCTGGAAGCCGCCGACGCGATCCGGACCCTGGCCCGGCAACAGGGCTATTCGGAGCGCGAAGTCCTCACCGCACTGCCCGGCTTCGACTGGGGCCAACTGCTCGCTTCCGGTGCCAATCTCTCGCTTTTCGGAGACCGCAAGCTCATCGAGCTGCGCATTCCTTCCGGGAAACCGGGTCGCGATGGAGGTGCCGCCCTCCAGGCATGGGCGGGCCAGTCCTCGGCGGACACCCTCTTGCTCGTCTCGCTCCCCGAACTCGACTGGAAGGAAGAAAAGTCCGCCTGGTTCACCGCCCTCGCCCAGGCCGGCGTGGTGGTCAAGCTGACCTCCCCGCCGCTTTCCGAGCTTCCCGGCTGGATCGCCGGCCGACTGCGCCGCCAGCAGCAGCGCGCCGACCCCGAGGCCCTCAATTTCATCGCCGAACGGGTCGAAGGTAACCTGCTTGCCGCCCATCAGGAGATTCTCAAGCTCGCCCTCCTTTACCCGGCGGGTGTCTTGAGCCTAGAACAGATTCGCGACGCGGTGCTCAACGTCGCCCGCTTCAATCTGGAAAGCCTCAGAGAAGCACTGCTGGCGGGCGATGTGGCGCGCCTGTCGCGCAGCCTGGACGGTCTCTGCCACGAAGGCGAAGCGCCCCCCTTGGTGCTGTGGGCGATGACCGAGGAGATTCGCACCCTGTCGACCATCCGTGCCGGTCTGGATCAGGGTCAGGCCTTGGACCGGCTACTCAAGGACGCCCGCGTCTGGGGTCCTCGCCAGAGCCTGGTGAAGCGGGCGCTGCAACGTCTGTCGCGAGCGCAACTCGACGCGGCACTGGAACGGGCTGCGTGCGCCGACCGCCTGTCAAAGGGCATCGGGCAAGGCAATGTCTGGGAAGAATTCTTACGACTGGGGCTCGCTCTGGTCGTGCCGGAAAGCGCAGCGTGCCGGACTTGAAGCCGCCGCCCCCTGCTCCAGCGGCCTAGGCGCGGAGCGCCGGGGTCGGGGCCAAGGAAATCAGGCCACCTTGCCCTGGGCCGCAGAATCCGGCTCCAGATCTTCCCAAATGCAGCCGCATTCCTTACGAATATCGTGAAGACCGTGCTTGATCTTCTCCTGGACGAGGCACTCGCCCAAACACTCCCGGTCCACCACCACGACCTTCATGTCCCCATCGACACGGCGCTCGCCGTCCCAATAGCTGCACGTGGCGCAGACCTTGACTTCCGCAGGCAGGATCAGCTTGTCCACCATTTCGCCCTCTCCGGATCACCCTGTTTTCATTGCGGGTAAGAGTTAACCACGATGGAGAAGTTCCCTCCGATTGGGTCGCTATAATTGTCGACCATCTCCTTAGCCTCGACTTTCATGGATATCAAGGAATACATGCAGACCCTGGGCCGCCAGGCCCGCGCCGCCTCCCGCCGCATGGCGATGGCCAGCACCGCGGAAAAGAATGCCGCCCTGGTCGCCATCGCCGCCGCCATCCGCCGCGAGAAGGTCGCCCTGGTCGCCGCCAATCAGGAAGACCTGGCGGCTGCCCGCGCCGCCGGCCTGGAGAGCGCCCTGATCGACCGCCTGACCCTCTCCGAAAAGGGCGTCGAGGCCATGGCCGAAGGGGTCGAACAGGTAGCCAAGTTGCCTGACCCCATCGGCGAAGTGTCCGACATCAAGTACCGTCCCTCCGGCATCCAGGTCGGCAAGATGCGCGTGCCGCTGGGGGTCATCGGCATCATCTACGAAGCCCGCCCCAACGTGACGGCGGACGCCGCAGCGCTTTGCCTGAAGTCGGGCAACGCCGCCATCCTGCGCGGCGGCTCGGAAGCCATCCGCTCCAACCGCGCCATCGCCGCCCTGGTCCAGGAGGGCCTCCAGGCTGCCGGACTGCCCGGAGAATGCGTACAGGTCGTCGACACCACCGATCGCGCCGCCGTCGGCGAGTTGATCACCCTGCGGGAATTCGTCGACGTCATCGTCCCCCGCGGCGGCAAGGGCCTCATCGCCCGCCTGCTGGCCGAATCCCGGGTCCCGATGATCCAGCACCTGGACGGCAACTGCCACGTCTATCTGGACGAGGAAGCGGACCCCAACAAGGCCCTCAGGATCGTCGAGAATGCCAAGACCCAGCGCTACGGCACCTGCAACACCGCCGAATCGCTGCTGGTGGATCGGGCGGTCGCAGCCATGCTGCTGCCCCCCATCGCCGCCATGCTGACGAGCAAGGGTGTCGAAATCCGCGGCTGCGCTGAGACCCAAGCCCTGGTGAAGAATGCCCGGCCGGCCACGGAAGAGGATTACTACGCCGAGTACCTGGCCCCGATCATCTCGGTGAAGGTGGTGGCCGGCATCGACGAAGCCATCGACCACATCAACCGGTACTCGTCCCACCACACCGACGCCATCGTCACCGACAACCATCCCAAGGCCATGCGTTTCCTGCGCGAGGTGGATTCGGCGTCGGTGATGATCAATGCCTCGACCCGCTTCGCCGACGGCTTCGAGTACGGCCTGGGGGCCGAGATCGGCATCTCCACCGACAAGATCCACGCCCGCGGCCCCGTGGGTCTGGAGGGCCTCACCAGCCAGAAGTGGGTGGTGCTGGGCGACGGGCATGTCCGCGGCTGATTCTCGCTCGCCCGGGCGCCGATCCTTTGTCGGCGGCGCTTGCCCTGCGAGCCGTACTGTCTGCGCGCCACCTTCGCTTCTCCCCGCCCAGGCTGGCGAGAATGAGGAATTTCAAGCCGTCGTCCCCGCCCCCGGCTTCTGCCTGGGGGTGCAGTGCGACGATGAGGAAATCACCGAGATCCACTTTCTCGAACCGCGCGCGGAAATGCCACCCGCCAACCCGTTGGCCGCCGAAACGGTGCGCCAACTCAAAGCCTATCTGGCTGACCCGGCCTTCCTCTTCGGCCTGCCGCTACGCCCTTCCGGCACTGCTTTCCAGCGCCGGGTGTGGGAAGAGATCGCCGCCATTCCCTGCGGCAGCACCCGCAGCTATGGCGAAGTCGCCAAGGCGCTGAAGAATGCGCCCCGTGCCGTCGGCCAGGCCTGCGGCGCCAATCCCTTCCCCCTGGTGGTGCCCTGCCATCGGGTGATCGGCGCCCATGCGGGCCTGGGCGGCTTCGCCCGCCACGGGGGAGGTTTCCTGCTCGACATCAAGCGTTGGCTCCTGGCTCATGAAGGCAGCCTCCCCGGCGCTTGAGCCGGAAGACCTGGCCGACATCGACGGCTTCTGCGACGCCCTATGGCTGGAAGACGGCCTGGCCAAGGCCACGCTGACCAGTTACCGCACCGACCTTGCCCTCTTCGCCGCCTGGTTGCGAGCCCAGGGGCACGGCCGCCTGCTCGATGCCGGCGAGACTGCCCTGATCGGCTACATCGCTCGCCTGGCGAGGGAAAAACGCGCCACCTCCCAATCCCGCCACCTGTCCACGCTGCGCCGCTTCTATCGCTGGCAGTTGGCCCGGGGCCGCATCCACACCGACCCAACCCTCAAGCTCGCCAACCCGGCACGCCCCTCGCGCCTGCCCAAGGTCATGTCCGAGGGTCAGGTCGAAGCCCTCCTCGCTGCACCGGACGTGGAGACCCCCCTCGGCCTGCGCGACCGGGCCATGCTGGAAACCCTCTACGCCAGCGGCCTGCGGGTCTCGGAACTGGTGAATCTGCACCTCCATGAAGTGGGATTCAACGAGGGCGTCGCCCGGGTCATGGGCAAAGGCAGCAAGGAACGCCTGGTTCCCCTGGGCGAGGTCGCCCTCGACTGGCTACGCCGCTATCTGGCCCAATCGCGGCCCGACATCCTTTCCGGCAAACAGAGCGACGCCCTTTTCGTCACCGGCCGGGGCGGCCCCATGACCCGCCAGATGTTCTGGAATCTGGTCAAGCGCTACGCCATCCAGGGCGGGATCGCTCCGGAAAAACTGTCTCCCCATGTCCTGCGCCACGCCTTCGCCACCCACCTGCTCAACCACGGCGCCGACCTGCGGGTGGTGCAACTGCTCCTCGGCCACGCCGATATCTCGACCACCCAGATCTATACCCACGTCGCCCGGGAAAGGCTCAAGGCCCTGCATGCGGTCCATCACCCGCGGGGCTAGAGACCCGACAACCGGAACCCGCGACTACTGCACGACCGCCTGACGCAAACGGGAAAAATCCGCACCGCCCGTCTTTTCCTCCAGGACCTTTTGATAGGCAGCGGCGCCGACGAAATGTTTGAGGAACATGAGGCAGATGATCAGCACCAGATTGCGGCTGACGTGGCGAGGCGAACCGTCGTCGGCGGCGAACGCCTTGATTCCGGCAAGGGGTGCCCATTCCTTGACGATTTCGTAGGACGGGAAGTAGCTGATCGCCGGGTCGCCCGCACAGACCTGCTGCACGCCTTGCAACAGCGCGGCTTTCGAGTAGGCGCTGCGCACCAGGATGCCCTGGGTGTTGGCGAAGGACGCCTCCAGGGGGACCGGGGAGACGGTGCATACCATGGTCGCCCTCGGATTGAGCGAGCGAAGGGCGTTGAATCCTTCGCGGATGCTCGCGGCGATGGTTTCCGGCGGGTAGATCTCGACGGCCTCCACCGCCCGCATGCGGGCCGGGTTGTCCTTGAGAATCGAGGCATCGACCACTTCGCCGCTCCTTAGCCGAACCCGTTCGCCGACGCCGGCGGTAAACACCACGCAGAGGGAGGCACTGTCGCGGATCAGATCCCGTGCCGTCGAATCCGGGTGGTCGAGGATGTTGGCCACCAAGCGCGGAAAGGTCTGGGGCGAAGCCTCTTCGGGCGACGCGAAATTCCTCACCGTGAAGCCGAAGGAAGCCAGGAAGCGCGCAATGTTCTCGGCGAAACACGAGCCCATGGTCACGAGCAGGGTGTCCTTGCCCAACTGGAAGGAGGGGGAATACCGCGGCCCGAAGACGAAATGTTCGAGGCTGGCCTCGAGGTCGGCAAAGAGTGCGTGGATGCGGGGGTAGTAGCTCAGTCCCAGGGCCCCGGCCGAGGCCAGGCGCTTGGCCTGCCGCTGGTAGAGCCCGACCAGTTCCGGCCCGATGCGGGGCGCCAGAGCCGCCAGTTCCGCGGGGCCGAGTTCATCCTGCGGCACCATCCCCGTCGCCAGCAGCAAGAGCGATCTTGCAAAACGCGCGTAGCGCTCGGCCTCGCCGTCCTTGCCATCGATCGCCCGGGCAAGGACCTGATCGAGGAGGAGCCAGTACCCGTTGTAGTTGCCGGTCAGCGCATCGCTGCCGGACTGGATTTCGCGAACCGCGAAGTCGATCGCCTCGCCGAGGCTGGAAGCCTGAACGTCGAGGCGGGAACTCAGAAAGTCGACGAATTGGGGATCTATCGTCACAGCGGTTCTCCTGCGGCCGCGGCCGCGAAGCTTTGGACCTCCGGCGCCCGGAGGGTCGAACATCCGCCAGGGCTTTGCCGCCCGGCCGGATGCCCGGGGGCGTCTAGCCGAAGAGGGTGATCTTAAACTTTTCCACCACGCTCAGGCTGGCCCACCAGCGCACTCCGTTCTCGCGGAAGCGCACCCCGGACTCGGTCAGCGTCAGGGTGCGGGCACCGAACTCGGTGGCTCCCGTATCGGCGACGAAATTCGCTTCCATGAGGTAGCGCGCAATCGCCGGCTGAACCTGCTGGCCGTCGAGGACCCAGCGCGTCCCGTAGCCGTCGTCGTTGCCCCGCAGCATCAACAACGGACGAAAGTCCCCCATCAGGCGGAGGACGCGTAGCGTCTCGACCCGGTTGGGAATGCGCAAGGAACCGTCCCCGTCCATGGTTTTCCCATTATGGCGTGAAACCCTTGGGCGCTGGGAGCGTAAAATCACCTGTATGAACCTGGCTCCGGAAACTCCCGCAACCAAATTCCTGAAGGCCCACCATGTGCCCTTCTCGAGTCACCTCTACGCCTACGAGGAACATGGCGGAACCCGCGTTTCGGCCCGGGAATTGAATGTGGACGAGCACGCGGTGGTCAAGACCCTGATCTTCGAAGATGAAGCGGCCCGTCCTCTCGTGGTCTTGATGCACGGCGACCGCAAGGTGTCGGCCAAGGAACTGGCGCGGCAGATCGGCTGCAAGAAGGTCGAGCCCTGCAAGCCCGAGGTGGCGAATCGCCATACCGGATACCTGGTGGGCGGCACCAGCCCCTTCGGCACCAAAAAGAAGATGCCGATCTATCTTGAGAAGACCATCCTCGACCTGCCCCTCATCTACATCAACGGCGGCCGGCGGGGGTTCCTGGTCGGCATCCACCCCCACGACATCCTGCGTACCCTGACGCCGAAGACCGTCGAGGCTGCCCTGCCGGGGTAGGACGGATCAGATCGAGCGTTCGATGATGACGCCGACCCGTTTGACCCCCGGCATCATCCCCAGCTTCGCCACCGAGACGCGCACCCACTGAGCGGCGAAATTTTCCAGGAGGAAGGTGGCCACGTGTTCGGCCA
>SSTA01000247.1 GCA_009469685.1 Azonexaceae bacterium
AAGTCGCCGTCCACGTCCAGGCCCGGGGTGATGATGGTGGCCTTGATCGGGTCGAGCATGTTGAAGCCCTCGGCCAGTTGCCCGAAGCCGTGCCAGCGCTCGCCGGGCTTCAGCATCCAGGATTCCCGCTCTTCGATGCCTTCCTCGGAAAGATCGTCCGGCCCCCAGACCTTGAACCACCAGTCGGTGCCCCACTCCTCGTCCACCTTGCGCATGGCGCGGCGGAAATCGAGGGCCTCGGCGATGGACTCCTCCACCAGGGCGGTGCCGCCGGGCTCCTCCATCATCGCCGCCGCCACGTCGCAGGAGGCGATGATGGAATACTGCGGCGAGGTGGAGGTGTGCATCAGGTAGGCCTCGTTGAACACGTCGCGGTCGAGGCGGTTGTTCTCGGCATCCTGCACCAGGATCTGCGAAGCCTGCGACAGTCCGGCCAGCAGCTTATGGGTCGATTGGGTCGAGAAGACCATGGATTCCTTGCAGCGGGGCCGGTCGGCACCGATCGCGTGGTAGTCGCCGTAGAAATCGTGGAAGGCCGCGTGGGGCAGCCAGGCCTCGTCGAAATGCAGGGTGTCGATCTTGCCGTCCAGCTCGTCCTTGATGGCCTCGACGTTGTAGAGCACGCCGTCGTAGGTGGATTGGGTAATGGTGAGCACCCGGGGCTTGGCGTTCTTGTCGTTGGCGAAGGGGTTGGCGGCGATTTTCTTCTGGATGTTCTGCCAACTGAACTCGGCCTTGGGGATGGGACCGATGATGCCGTAGTTGTTGCGGGTCGGCATGAGGAAGACGGGGATGGCCCCGGTCATCATGATGGCGTGCAGGATGGACTTGTGGCAGTTGCGGTCCACCACCACGATGTCGCCGGGGGCCACCGTCGAATGCCAGACGATCTTGTTGGAGGTAGACGTCCCGTTGGTGACGAAGTAGAGATGATCGCAGTTGAAGATGCGGGCGGCGTTGCGCTCGGACGCCGCCACCGGGCCGGTGTGGTCGAGGAGCTGGCCGAGTTCCTCGACGGCGTTGCAGACGTCGGCCCGCAGCATGTTCTCGCCGAAGAACTGGTGGAACATCTGGCCCACCGGGCTCTTCAGGAAGGCGACGCCCCCCGAGTGTCCCGGGCAGTGCCACGAGTACGAACCGTCGGCCGCATAGTGGGTGAGGGCGCGAAAGAACGGGGGCGGCAGCGAATCCACGTAGGCCCGGGCTTCCCGCACCACGTAGCGGGCGATGAATTCCGGGGTGTCCTCGAACATGTGGATGAAGCCGTGCAGTTCCCGCAGCACGTCGTTCGGGATGTGGCGCGAGGTGCGCGTCTCGCCGTGGAGGAAGATGGGGATGTCGCTGTTGCGGCAGCGCAGCTCGGCGACGAAGGCACGCAGTTCGGCCAGGGTTTCCTCGGGCTCGTTGGCCAGTTCCTCGTCGTCGATGGAAAGGATGAAGCACGAAGCCCGACTCTGCTGCTGGGCGAAGGAGGTCAGGTCACCGTAACTGGTGACGCCAAGGACTTCCATGCCCTCCTTCTCGATGGCGCCGGCCAGGGCGCGGATGCCCAGACCGGAGGCATTCTCGGAGCGGAAGTCTTCGTCGATGATGATGACGGGAAAGTGGAAGCGCATGATTCAGTGAGGAGTGAGGAGTAAGGGGTGAGGCGTCCCAGCAGTTGGAACGCGACCGGAATCGGTGCGAAGGGATGCATTGGGCAGTGGCATGGTCCTACTCCTCACCCCTCGTTCCTCACTAGATCTTGGGCAGGGTGACGCCCACCTGACCCTGGTACTTGCCACCCCGGTCCTTGTAGGACGTCTCGCAGACTTCGTCGGACTCGAAGAAGAGGACCTGGGCACAGCCCTCGCCGGAGTAGATCTTGGCCGGCAACGGGGTGGTGTTGGAGAACTCCAGGGTCACATAGCCTTCCCATTCGGGTTCGAAGGGGGTGACGTTCACGATGATGCCGCAGCGGGCGTAGGTGCTCTTTCCCAGACAGACGGTGAGCACCGAGCGCGGAATTCGGAAGTATTCGACGGTGCGCGCCAGCGCGAAGGAATTGGGCGGAATGATGCAGTAGTCGCCTTCGATTTCGACGAAGGATTTGGGATCGAAGGCCTTGGGATCGACGATGGTCGAATTGATGTTGGTGAACACCCGGAATTCCCGCGCGCAGCGGATATCGTAGCCGTAACTGGAAGTTCCGTAGGAGACGATCTTGTGGCCGTTGACCTCGCGCACCAGCTCGGGAGAGAAGGGCTCGATCATCCCGTGGTTCTCGGCCATGCGCCGTATCCATTTATCTGATTTGATGGCCATTTCTGCCTACCCGAAAGGGGGAAAAAACAAAGGCGGGATTGTACCCGCCTTTGCCTGGGAATTAAGCAAAAATCAGGTGTTCTGGACCACGATATTGGGGAACTTCGAAGTCATGTCCTTGGCCTTCTCGGCAATCTTGATCGCCAGGCGTCGTGCGATGGCCCGGTAGATCTCGGCAGCCTTGGAATCCGGGGCACCGACCACCGTCGGCTTGCCGCCGTCGGACATTTCGCGGATGGCCATTTCCAGGGGCAGACTGCCGAGGAATTCGACGTCGTAGTCGCGGCACATCAGCTCGCCGCCGCCCTGGCCGAAGATGTGTTCGGCGTGACCGCAGTTGGAACAGATGTGAATGCTCATGTTTTCGATGATTCCCAGGATGGGGATATTCACCTTCTCGAACATCTTGAGACCCTTACGGGCATCGATGAGGGCGATATCCTGGGGCGTGGTGACGATGACGGCGCCGGTGACCGGCACTTTCTGGGCGAGGGACAACTGGGTGTCGCCGGTGCCCGGAGGCATGTCGACGATCAGGTAATCCACGTCCCGCCAATTGGTCTGGGAAAGGAGCTGATCCAGGGCCTGGGTCACCATCGGGCCGCGCCAGACCATGGGGGTCTCCACGTCGATCATGAAACCGATGGATTGCGCCTGGACGCCGTAGGCCATCAAGGGCTCCATGCTGGCCCCGTCGCGGGATTCCGGCTGCTTGCCGACCAGACCCAGCATCTGGGGTTGCGACGGACCGTAGATGTCGGCGTCGAGGATACCGACAGTCGCCCCTTCCTGGGCCAGCGCCAGGGCAAGGTTGACCGCGGTGGTACTCTTGCCGACACCGCCCTTGCCGGAGGCGACGGCGATGATGTTCTTGACCCCAGGCAGCAGCTTGACGCCCATCTGCACCGAGTGGGCGACGATCTTGACCGAGACGTTGGCGGACACATTGCCGACCCCCGGCAGGGCGCGGACGGCCGCGATCACCTGCTTGCGGATGCTGTCGATCTGGGTCTTGGCCGGGTAGCCCAATTCCAGATCGAAGGAGACATCCTCGCCATCGAGTTGGATGTTCTTGACGGCCTTGCCGGCCACATAGCTCTTGCCCGTATTGGGGTCGATGGTCTGGCCGAGGGCGGCGCGGACGGCTTCGACGGTGACGCTCATTATTGCTTCTCCTGCGGATACCTGAGTAATTTACTAAGGATAACACGACCGGGGCGTGCCGTGGCATTTGCTAGAATGCCGTTTTTCCCGCCGGCCTCCCGCCCGACTCTCCATGTCCCGCCAGATCCTCGTCACTTCCGCCCTGCCCTATGCCAACGGCGCCATTCACCTCGGCCACCTGGTGGAATACATCCAGACCGACATCTGGGTGCGATTCCAGAAAATGAGCGGCAATGAATGCTGGTACGTCTGTGCCGACGACACCCACGGCACCCCGATCATGCTGCGCGCCGAAAAGGAGGGCATTACGCCCGAGGCTCTCATCGCCCGTGTTCACGGCGAGCATTCCAGGGATTTTGCCGGCTTTCACGTGGGATTCGACAATTATTACAGCACCCACTCGGAAGAAACCCGGCACTACGCCAACGAAATCTATTCCAGGCTCAAGGCCGCCGACCTGATCGAGACCCGCACCATCGAGCAGTACTACGATCCGGCCAAGCAGATGTTCCTGCCCGACCGCTTCATCAAGGGTGAGTGCCCCAAGTGTGGGGCCAAGGACCAGTACGGCGACAATTGCGAGGTTTGCGGTGCCGCCTACGCGCCCACCGAGCTGAAGAACCCCTACTCGGCGGTCTCCGGCGCCAAGCCGGAGCTACGGGCTTCGGAGCATTATTTCTTCAAGCTCTCGGACCCGCGTTGCGAGGCCTTCCTGCGCGCCTACACCCACCGGGACGGCGGCGTCCTGCAGACGGAGGCCGCCAACAAGATGCAGGAGTGGCTGGGCGAGCCGGGGGAGAACAGGCTCACCGACTGGGACATCTCGCGGGACGCCCCCTATTTCGGCTTCGAGATTCCCGACGCCCCAGGCAAGTATTTCTACGTCTGGCTCGACGCCCCCATCGGCTACATGGGTTCCTTCCAGAATCTCTGCAACAAGAATGAGCTCGATTTCGACGAGTACTTCAAACCCGACTCCCAGGCCGAGCTCTATCACTTCATCGGCAAGGACATCCTCTATTTTCACGCCCTCTTCTGGCCTGCAGAGCTGGCCCACGCGGGCTACCGCACGCCGACCAGGATCTTCGCCCACGGCTTCCTCACCGTCGATGGCGCCAAGATGTCCAAAAGCCGCGGTACCTTCATCAC
>SSTA01000248.1 GCA_009469685.1 Azonexaceae bacterium
CAATTACAAGGGATTGCTGCTCGCCGATCAGGTCGGCGTCTATTACCTGGATCTGCAGGATAAGCGGACGGTCTCCGCGTTGGCGCTCGTGCACCAGCGGTTCTCCACCAACACCTTCCCGACCTGGGATTTGGCTCATCCTTTCCGCTACATCGCCCACAATGGCGAAATCAACACCCTGCGCGGCAACGTCAATTGGTTTAAGGCCCGGGAACAGGCTATTTCTTCTCCCATCCTCGGCGATGACCTCAAGAAGGTCTGGCCCCTGCACTATCCCGGCCAGTCCGACTCCGCGTCCTTCGACAACGCCCTTGAACTGCTGGTCATGGGTGGCTACTCGCTCGCCCACGCCATGATGCTGATGATCCCGGAAGCCTGGGAGAAGCATACCCTCATGGACGAGAATCGCCGTGCCTTCTACGAGTACCATGCGGCGATGATGGAGCCCTGGGACGGTCCCGCAGCGGTCGCCTTCACCGATGGCCGCCAGATTGGCGCCACCCTGGACCGCAATGGCCTACGGCCGGCCCGTTACCTTGTCACCGACGACGACCTCGTCGTGATGGCATCCGAATCCGGTGTCCTGCCCATTCCCGAAAAGAAGATCGTCAAGAAGTGGCGCCTGCAACCGGGAAAAATGTTCCTGATCGACATGGAGCAGGGACGTATCATCGACGACAAGGAATTGAAGGATGCCTTGGCCAATGCCAAGCCCTATCGCGAGTGGATCGAGAAGATCCGCATCAAGCTCGACGAAGTGCCCGCTCCGGACGAAACGACGCCATCGTCGTCGGCCTCTCTCCTGGATCGCCAGCAGGCCTTCGGCTACACCCAGGAAGACATTAAGATCATCCTGGAGCCCATGGTGCAGAACGGTGAGGAAGCCACCGGCTCCATGGGGACCGACTCTGCACTGCCTGTCCTCTCCAGCCGGTCGAAGACCCTATACGCCTATTTCAAGCAGCTTTTCGCCCAGGTGACCAATCCGCCGATCGATCCGATTCGGGAGGATCTGGTCATGTCCCTGGTCTCTTTTGTTGGCCCCAAACCGAATCTCCTCAATACCACCGACATCAATCCGCCGATTCGCCTTGAAGTGTCGCAGCCGGTCCTGTCCTCCTCGGACATGGAAAAGTTGCGCCACATTCAGAAATACACGGGCGGCAAGTTCCGCTCCTTCGAGCTGGACATCTGCTACCCGGTGGCGTGGGGCCAGGCGGGGGTCGAAGCACGGCTCGCCTCGCTGGCCGCGGACGCCGAGGATGCCGTCCGTTCGGGGGCCAACATCCTCATTGTTTCCGACCGCAAGATCGACGCCGAGCAGGTCGCCATTCCGGCCCTGCTCGCCACCTCCGCGATCCACCAGCATCTCGTGAAGAAGGGCTTGCGCACCAGTACGGGCCTGGTGGTGGAGACCGGGTCCGCGCGGGAAGTGCACCATTTCGCGCTGCTGGGAGGTTACGGTGCCGAAGCGGTCCATCCCTACCTCGCCCTGGAGACCATCGAGGCCTTCGCCAAGGGCGACGCCGCAAAGGCCGACAAATACGTCAAGAACTTCGTCAAGGCGGTCGGCAAAGGGTTGATGAAGGTCATGTCCAAAATGGGCATCTCGACCTACATGTCCTATACGGGCGCCCAAATCTTCGAGGCCATCGGCCTCCAGAAGGACTTCGTCGAGAAGTACTTCACCGGTACGCCGTCCAATATCCAGGGCATCGGCGTCTTCGAGGTGGCCGAAGAGGCGATCCGTCTGCACACGGAAGCTTTCTCCGACGATCCCGTCCTCGCAAGCATGCTCGATGCCGGCGGCGAGTACGCTTTCCGCATCCGCGGAGAAGAACACGTCTGGACGCCGGATTCCATCGCCAAGCTGCAACATGCGACCCGCTCCGGCAAGTACGAGACCTATAAGGAATACGCCAAGCTGATCAACGATCAGACCAAGCGCCACCTGACGCTGCGCGGCCTGTTCGAATTTAGGCCGCAGGGCGCCCCGATTCCGCTGGAAGAAGTCGAGCCCGCCAAAGACATCGTCAAGCGCTTCGCGACCGGCGCCATGTCGCTCGGCTCCATTTCCACCGAGGCCCACACCACCCTCGCCATCGCCATGAACCGGATCGGCGGCAAGTCCAACACCGGCGAGGGGGGCGAGGATGCCAAGCGCTTCCTGCCGGTGAAGGGCGACGCCATGCTGTCCGACATCGTCGGTAAGTCCCGGGTTGAGCGCGACATCG
>SSTA01000249.1 GCA_009469685.1 Azonexaceae bacterium
AGAAGGACTTCGTCGAGAAGTACTTCACCGGTACGCCGTCCAATATCCAGGGCATCGGCGTCTTCGAGGTGGCCGAAGAGGCGATTCGTCTGCACACGGAAGCTTTTTCCGCCGATCCCGTCCCCGCGAGCATGCTCGATGCCGGCGGCGAGTACGCTTTCCGCATCCGCGGAGAAGAACACGTCTGGACGCCGGATTCCATCGCCAAGCTGCAACATGCGACCCGCTCCGGCAAGTACGAGACCTATAAGGAATATGCCAAGCTGATCAACGATCAGACCAAGCGCCACCTGACGCTGCGCGGCCTGTTCGAATTTAGGCCGCAGGGCGCCCCGATTCCGCTGGAAGAAGTCGAGCCCGCCAAAGACATCGTTAAGCGCTTCGCGACCGGCGCCATGTCGCTCGGCTCCATTTCCACCGAGGCCCACACCACCCTCGCCATCGCCATGAACCGAATCGGCGGCAAGTCCAACACCGGCGAGGGGGGCGAGGATGCCAAGCGCTTCCTGCCGGTGAAGGGCGACGCCATGCTGTCCGACATCGTCGGTAAGTCCCGGGTTGAGCGCGACATCGCCCTCAAGGACGGGGATTCGCTGCGCTCGGCCATCAAGCAGGTGGCTTCCGGCCGCTTTGGGGTGACCGCCGAATATCTGGTGAACGCCGATCAACTGCAGATCAAGATGGCCCAGGGCGCCAAACCTGGCGAGGGCGGACAACTGCCTGGCCACAAGGTCTCCGAATACATCGGCTTCCTACGCCACTCGGTACCCGGCGTCGGCCTCATATCGCCTCCGCCGCATCACGATATCTACTCGATCGAGGATCTGGCGCAGCTCATCCACGACCTGAAGAACGCCAATTCCCGGGCCTCGATTTCCGTGAAGCTGGTGTCGGAAGTAGGGGTGGGCACCGTCGCCGCCGGAGTATCCAAGGCCAAGGCCGACCACGTCGTCATTGCCGGTTTCGACGGCGGGACGGGAGCCTCGCCGCAGTCGTCCATCAAACATGCCGGCACCCCGTGGGAATTGGGTTTGGCCGAGACGCAGCAGACTCTGGTGCTCAACCGCCTGCGGAGCCGCATCCGGGTCCAGGTGGATGGCCAGATGAAGACCGGACGCGACGTCGTGATCGGCGCCCTTTTGGGAGCCGACGAATTCGGCTTCGCCACCGCTCCGCTGGTGGTCGAAGGCTGCATCATGATGCGCAAGTGCCACCTCAACACCTGCCCCGTGGGGGTCGCCACCCAGGATCCAGTCCTGCGCCGCCGGTTCACCGGCCAACCGGAACACGTGGTCAACTACTTCTTCTTCGTTGCCGAGGAAGTGCGGGAGATCATGGCCCAACTCGGGATTCGCACTTTCAACGAACTCATCGGTCGCTCGGATCTGCTCGACATGCGCGCCGGAGTCGAGCACTGGAAGGCCAAGGGGCTCGATTTCAGCAAGGTTTTCTACCAGCCGCCGGTTCCGGCCAGCGAGCCGCGACGTCAGGTCGAAGAGCAGGACCATGGC
Source organism: Azonexaceae bacterium (assembly GCA_009469685.1). The sequence continues at coordinate 1,512 of SSTA01000249.1, forward strand.
CTTGCCAAAGCCCTGGACCACGCCTTGATCGAGCAAGCCAGACCCGCACTGGAAAAAGGCCAGAAGGTCCAGATCGAAGCGAGGATCATCAACGTCAATCGCACCTGCGGCACCATGCTTTCGGGTGAGGTTGCCCGTCGCTATGGCCATGCCGGCCTGCCCGACGACACCATCCACATCCGCTTGACCGGAACGGCTGGCCAGAGCTTCGGCACCTTCCTGGCCAAGGGCGTGACCCTGGAGCTCATCGGCGAGGGGAACGACTACGTCGGCAAGGGGCTTTCCGGCGGGCGCATCATCATTAAGCCGAGTGCGGATTTCCGTGGCAATCCGCTCGAAAACATCATCGTCGGCAACACCGTGATGTACGGTGCCATCGCCGGTGAAGCCTATTTCTCCGGCGTTGCCGGCGAACGCTTCTGCGTCCGCAACTCAGGGGCCATCGCAGTCGTCGAAGGGGTGGGCGATCATGGCTGCGAGTACATGACCGGAGGAACCGTCGCCGTCTTGGGGGGTACCGGGCGCAATTTCGCCGCCGGGATGTCGGGCGGCATCGCCTATGTTCTCGATGAGGATGGCAGCTTCAAGAATCGCTGCAACCTTGCTCAGGTCGCCCTGGAAAAGGTGCTGCCGGCCTCTCGCCAGCCGGCCAACGAGCCCATGCACCGGGGCCAGACCGACGACGAGCAACTGAAGGAACTCATCACACGCCATGCCGATTACACCGGCAGCGCCCGGGCCAAGGCCATGCTGACCGACTGGGAAACATGGCGTGAAAAATTCGTCAAGGTGTACCCCCACGAGTACAAGCGAGCGCTCACCGAGATCGCCGCCGCTGGGCAGAAGGAGGCAGCATAAATGGGCAAGCCAACAGGATTCCTCGAATTCGAGCGTCTCGCCGAGGCTTACGAGCCCATCGAGCATCGTCTGAGGCATTACAAGGAGTTCGTTCAGACCCTTCCTGACGAAGACGCCAAGATTCAAGGCGCCCGCTGCATGGACTGCGGAATTCCCTTCTGCAACAACGGCTGCCCGGTCAACAACATCATTCCGGACTGGAACGACCTCGTCTTCCGCGGCGCCTGGAAGCAGGCCCTCGATGTGCTGCACTCGACCAACAACTTCCCCGATTTCACCGGCCGTATCTGCCCTGCGCCTTGCGAAGCCGCCTGCACTCTCGGCATCAATGCCGAGCCGGTCGGGATCAAGTCCATCGAGCACTTCATCATCGACAAAGGCTGGGAAAGCGGATGGGTCGTGCCGCAGCCGCCCAAAGAGAAGACGGGCAAGAAGGTCGCCGTCGTCGGGTCGGGTCCTGCCGGCCTGGCCGCCGCCCAGCAACTTGCCCGGGCCGGCCATGAGGTGACGGTCTTCGAGAAGAATGACCGCATCGGCGGGCTGCTGACGTACGGCATCCCCGATTTCAAGCTGGAGAAGACCGTCGTCGATCGTCGCGTCGCCCAGATGGAGGCAGAAGGCGTCACTTTCCGGACCAAGGCCATCGTCGGTAGCAAGGACTTGGCCAAGGGCATCGTCAGCGATGCCACGGAGGTCATCAGTGCCGACCAACTCCAGAAGGATTTCGACGCCATCGTCCTGGCGGCCGGCGCCGAAGTGCCTCGCGATCTGCCGATTCCCGGGCGCGAACTCAAGGGTATCTACGCTGCCCTCGAATTCCTGATTCCCCAGAACAAGGAAGTCAGCGGCGGCCCGGTCAATCCGATCAACGTCAAGGGCAAACATGTCGTCGTTATCGGTGGCGGCGACACCGGTTCTGACTGCGTCGGCACCTCGAATCGCCATGGGGCGGAATCCGTCACCCAGTTCGAACTGATGTCCATGCCCCCGGAGCAGGAAAACAAATCGCTGACCTGGCCCTACTGGCCCTACAAGTTGCGGACATCCTCATCCCATGAGGAAGGCTGTTCCCGCGATTTCGCGGTGGCCACCAAGGCCTTCGTCGACGACGGCAAGGGCAACGTCAAGGCGCTCAAGGCCGTTCGCGTCGAGTGGAGCGGTGGCAAGATGACCGAAGTGGCCGGATCGGAATTCGAACTGCCCTGTGATGCGGCCTTCCTGGCCATGGGTTTTACCAACCCGAGCGCCAGCCTTCTCGAAGCCTTCGGAGTCGAGAAGGATGCTCGCGGCAATGCCAGGGCGACCACCGACGGCGACGGCTGCTACGCCACCAGCGTGCCCAAGGTCTTCGCTGCCGGCGACGTCCGCCGCGGCCAATCGCTCGTCGTCTGGGCGATCCGCGAGGGACGTCAGGCGGCCCGGGAAGTGGACCTCTTTTTGATGGGATCGACCACCTTGCCCCGCTGATTTTGGCCCGCGACCCCAAGCCCCGCCCGCTCCTGCCGGCGGGGCTTTGTTTTCTCCACAGCCCCTGGCAATCGTGTGAAAATGCCGCCATTGCAAGAGGGGAAAAAGGGGAGAAAATGTCCGCAGAATTGCAGGCGGCGTTGCTGGTAACGCCACCCTCCGGGGCGCTTGACGGCCACATGCTGGTCATCCTTGGCATCATGGTCGTGGCCGGAGTTCTGGGCGGTATCGCCAACTACTATCTGTCCGACCGGCAGGGGGAACCGGGAGCGAGCGATCCCAGACGCTACGCGCTTCTCGGCGTGGTGGCCGCCCTTACCGTCCCGCTTTTCCTCAACATGATTTCCAGCACCCTCCTCGAAGGGGC
>SSTA01000250.1 GCA_009469685.1 Azonexaceae bacterium
CGCACGCCGTCGCGGGCCGATATGGATGCCCGCATCGTGGTGGCGGTGGTGCCGCCCGGCCCCCAACCCTTTCCTATCCAGGCGATCTATCAGGGCGACGGCGGCGGCCGGGTCAAGGCGGAGCGCATGGAGGCGGCGGAACTGGGCTATCGCCGGCGCTTCAACCCGAATTACTCCTTCGATGCGACGGCCTTCGTCCATCGCTATCGCGACGGTATTTCCATGGTGACGGGCTCCCTCGACCTGAGCACCGTCTTCACCCAGGGTTACGCCCAGCAGTTCGTTACGACGGTGAATGGCCAGCATACGCGAATCCAGGGACTGGAGTTCGCCGCCTTCGCCCAGATCACGCCGACCTGGCGATTGCAGCCGAGTTATACCTGGCAATACGCCGTTGCCGAGGGGCTTGGAGACATCTCGTCGGAGGCGCTTGCCCAGCGGGACGAGGATCGGGTTCCCCGGCACCTGTTCTCCCTGCGTTCCCAGCACAATCTGGGCAATTCGCAGCAACTGGATTTCTGGTTCAAATACAAGAGCCGGATCGAGGCCTTCTCGATCCCAGGCCGGGCCAATCTGGATATCCGTTATGCCTGGAAGTTAGATCGCAACCTCGAACTCTCCGTGGTCGGTCAGAACCTCCTTCACGAGCGCGTTCTCGAATATGTCCCGGACTACCTGCCCTCTGCGTTGGTGAAGATTGCGCGCGGAGGCTACGTAAGACTGGAACATCGATTCTGAAGTCGGCATGAGCCAGCGCCGCCGATTTCTTCGCCGAGGCTTTCTTGCCCTCGCCGCCCTGTCGGGCGGGGCGGCTGTCCTCGGCCAGCAGGGCGGGTTCAGCGACCAGCAATTGCGAGCGGCCTTCGTCCTCAATTTCTTGCGCTATGTCGATTGGCCGGAGCGGTCCTTCGCCAGCCAGGAGGCTCCCCTGATCCTCGGCGTCCTCGGGGGCGAGAGCCCGGCGAATCTGGCGGGAATCTCAGGCAAGATCGTCAAGGGACACCCGGTCGCCGTTCGGAGCGTTTATGGCATCGACGACGCCAAGGGTTGCCACGCCCTTTATTTCTCGGATCCGGACGTCCGCCGAATTGTGACCCTTCTACGGGGTTTGCAGAACCTACCGGTGCTCACGGTCAGCGACGCCGAAGGATTCATCGACATCGGCGGGATGATTGGCCTGGTCCCCGGCGACAACCGTCTGCAGTTCGAGGTGAACCTGAGCGGACTCTCCCAGGCGCAACTCAAGGCCAGTTCCCAGCTTCTGCGCTTGGCCCGCAATGTGATCGATACGCGTGCGCGATGAGGCCAAGACGATGAATCCCCTCCCGTCATCCGGCAAGAGCACCCTGGGGGCGCAATTACAGACCATCGTCGCCATCACCACCGGTTTTGGCCTGGCCTTGGTCCTGCTTTACTTTTCCATCAGCAGTACCGTCCGTGACCAGAAGGCCCAGGTCCGGCAGCTCGAGGGCATGGCTGAAGTCATCGTCCGCAACAGCAGCGCGGCCATTCGTTTCGACGATGCCGAGGCGGCGGCGAGCATCCTCGCCGCCCTCGACCGGCGCAGCGAAGTCCAGGGGGCCTGGATCGTCCGCAACAATGGAAGCGTGCTCGCCAGCTACCCCCAGAATGCGAACCTGCACGCCGCAGCCGAATTGCCGCAATTGTCCCCCGGTCAATTGCCTATCGGTACGCTCGCCATTGCGGTCCGGTTCCGGCGGCCCATAGACCATGAGGGCGAACGCCTGGGCAGCTTGGTGCTAGCCGTCGACCTGCACGACATGTGGCGCTATACGCTCGAGAGCCTGCTCCTCGGAATCGTGGCCACGCTTGCGATCTTCGCCTTCGCTTTGCGCCTCGCCAAACGTCTGCAAAGGCGAATCAGCGAGCCTATCGTCGACCTGGTCGAAGCGACGCGCAGCATAGGCGAGGGGGGGCGTACCGGCGTACGGGTGCGCGAGAACCGGGACGTCGCCGAACTGAACGTCCTGGTGCGGGGGTTCAATCGGATGCTCGACGATCTCCAGGCGCGCGATCTGGAATTGCAGCGGCATCGGGCCGACCTCGAGGCGCAGGTGGACGCGCGGACCGCGGAGTTGCGCGTGGCCAAGGAACAGGCCGAGGAAGCCAATTTGGCGAAGTCGCAATTCCTGGCCAACATGAGCCACGAAATTCGGACGCCCATGAACGGGATCATAGGGATGACCGAAATTCTGTTCGACACGCCCCTCGATCACCAGCAACAACGATTCGCCGAGGCCATCAGCAGTTCCGCCAAAACCCTGCTTCACCTGATCAACGACATCCTCGATTTCTCCAAAATCGAGGCCGGCAAGTTAATGGTCGAAGACACCGTCTATCCCGTCCGGACTTTGATCGAGGATGTCACCCGCATTCACGCCGGGCCGGCTCAGGACAAGGGGCTGGCTATCGATAGCCACGTGGCCGAAGGGATTGCCGAGACTCTGATGGGCGATCCGTTCCGGTTGAAGCAGGTGATCGGCAACCTCATCAGCAATGCGGTGAAATTCACCGCGACTGGCCAAATCGAGATTCTGGTGACCGACGACCCCCGGGATGCGCCCGACGCCTGTCTGCTAGGCCCCGGCGAAATGGCCATCCTCGTCCGCGACACCGGGACCGGGATTCCCGCGGCCGCGCAGGGCGAAATCTTTTCAGCCTTTTCCCAGGCCGATGCGTCGACGACGCGCCGCTTCGGGGGCACCGGCCTGGGACTGGCCATCGTCCGGCAACTGACCGAACTGATGGGGGGAAGAACCGGTTTTGTCAGTACGCCGGGGAGCGGATCGACCTTCTGGATCGTTCTTCCAATCCGACCGGCTCGGCAAGCAGGCAGCGAACGCGAGAGCCTGGAGCCCATCCTTCGCGATCATAGCGCGCTGGTGATCTATCCTGGAGCAGTTGGCCTGCACCACCTGACCTCCAGTCTGACTGCCCTGGGCTGCCGTGTCACGGGCTCCGGGGCGGTTCCGTCCGATCTGACCGAATTTGACCTGGTGATCGCCGACGACTCGGTGGGGCGGCTCCCAGAAAGGGCAGACAGCAAGCAATTCCGCATTCGGCTGGTGCCCCTCAAGTGGACCGGCGATGCGAGTTCCTCCGGAGTGGCTGTGGACGAACTGGCACTTCCAAAACCGGTGGTGATGGCCGACCTGCTCGCCCTCTTGCGCGGGCGCCAGCCCGGGCCGCCCAGCCCTCAGCCGGAAACTCGCGTCGCCGGGCTTGCAGTGCTGGTGGTCGAGGACAATCCTGTGAACACCCTGCTGATCACCACCATGCTCAAGCGATTCGATTGCAGCATCACCACGACGGTCAATGGTCGTGAGGCCCTTGTCGCGGTGCAAAGTGGCCAGCGTTTCGACCTGGTTTTCATGGACTGTCAGATGCCGGTCATGGACGGCTATGAAGCGACCCGGGCCATACGCCAGTGGGAGGCTGAGAACCCGGCCTTGGCCAGACTACCGATAGTCGCCCTGACCGCCAATGCCATGGCCGGCGATCGGGAGCGCTGTCTTGCGGCGGGAATGACCGACTACATCGCCAAGCCTTTCAGCCGGGCGCAAATCGAGGGCATGCTGTCACGCCATGCCGGAGCGACTTCCGCCCAGGCCGGTCGGACTACGTCCGCGCCGCCGCCGGTGGTCGAGCAAGAGGCGAGCTTTGATCCGGCAGTCCTACGCAACTATCTCGGCGAAAGCGACGATTCGTTGGCGAGGCGGATTCTCGGCATGTATTTCGCCGAATCGGCTCGCTTGCTGGACGAATTGGCCCAGGCCGAGGCCGCGAAAGACCTGGTCCGTTGCCAGCGCTTGGCGCATACCCTCAAGTCGTCCAGCGCTTCCGTCGGAGCCCTCTCCTTGTCAGCTACCGCCCGGGCGGTGGAAAATGCGCTGAAAACAGGCCAGTGGCGACCCGATCCCCATCTTGTTCCGAGACTGCGGGATGGGTTGGACCGCTGCCGTGCCGGAGTCGAATCCCTGGCGCCGCAATGGCTGGACATTGGAGAGAAGCCGTGAATCCCGAAAATCAGCTGGCGAGTGGCCGCATCCTGCTGGTGGATGACGATGCAGTCCTCCGGGCCATGGCCGGCCAAACGATCCAGAGGGCGGGTTTCGAGCTCGCCGAAGTGGCTAGCGGTGAGGAGGCGATTGAGCGGGCGCCGGAGTTCCACCCCGATCTGGTCCTCCTCGACATCGTGATGCCGGGAATCGATGGATTCGAAGTGTGCCGTCGACTCCGGGCCGGCGACGGGGGCAAGAATCTGGCGATCATGATGCTCACCGGCCTGGATGACACCGAATCCATCGAGCGCGCCTATCAGTGCGGTGCAGACGACTTCATCACCAAGCCGATCAATTGGAATCTGCTGATTCACCGGGTCCGCTTCAATCTTCGGGCGGCAAGCGCGCGGGCGGCGCTGGCGGCCAGCCGAGGCAGCCTGGACAGCGCCCAACGGCTCGCCCGCATGGGCAGTTGGGAATGGTCTCCCCGTGACGGCAGGTTCAGTTTTTCGGAGCAGTTTGCCCTGCTCCTGCGACTGCCGCCAGACCAGTTACGCAATACCCACCCCGCTGCCCTCATCGAGCAGGTCGCTCCGGAGGATCGCGAGGCTCTGGAAACTGCCCGGGAGCGCGCTCTGACCCGGGGTGGCAGTTACCAGTTGCGTTACTGCTGCAGAGATGGGGAGGGGAATGTGCTGACCCTGGAGGAATCCGGCAGGGCGATCAGCAACGGCCGGGGACCGCGTCTGGAGGCGATCGTCCAGGACGTCAGCCAGGCCGTCGCGAACGAGGAGCGCATGCGCTTCCTTTCGTACCACGACATAACGACCGGCCTTCCGTCGCGTCAGTTTTTCCTGGAAGTCGCCAACCATACGCTGGAGCAGGCGCGGCGCACGTCCACCGGCTGCGCGCTGTTGTTCATCGACCTCGACCACTTCAAGGAAATCAACGTCCAGCTCGGAAGCGATGCCGGCGACGCCATGCTCAAAACGATCGCTTTCCGGATTGTCGAATGTGTTCGGTCGGCGACCTCGGCGGGGCTTGTCCATACGCCGGAAGGCATCGAGGTGGCCGCCCGGGCGGGGGGAGATCAGTTCCTCGTGTTGCTGTCCCGTTTGCGTCGGGAAACCGACGCTTCCCAACTGGCTGACCGCTTGCTCGAAGCGATTCGTCAGCCGGTGCGTATCGGTCACGAGGACTCGATCATTACCGCATCGATCGGTTTGACCCTGTTCCCACGGGATGGCGGCGATATCGCAACTCTCCTGGAAAATGCCGAGCAGACCTGTCGTACTGCCCAGAAGCGCGGGCGGGACGTCCACGCCTTCTACAGCGAAGACGTTGGCCAGGTAGCCAGCGCGCGGCTGAGACTGGAAAACGAAATCCGGCGCGCCCTCTCCCAGAACGAATTTGTGCTTCATTACCAGCCCAAGGTGGACCTGGTCAGTGGGCGTCTGGCCGGTGCGGAGGCGCTGGTTCGCTGGCAGCACCCGGAACGGGGACTCTTGTATCCCGGGGATTTCATTCCCCTGGCCGAGGAAAGCGGCCTCATTCTCGCCCTCGGCCATCGCGTCCTC
>SSTA01000251.1 GCA_009469685.1 Azonexaceae bacterium
GATTCTTGGCGACGGGCTGCGGCGACTTAAGTACGACCCTCCCGAGATGCTCCTCCGGGCGACCGAGATAGACGCGGCCTCCGCGGACCCGGCAATTCTACTTGGATCGGCGCCTTCGTGGCACGTCTTGGCCCTCGATTGACTCCCCAATTTTCCGAAGGGGAGCTAAGCTCTGGCGGATTCTTCCGAGCCACCTCATCGATCGCCCGTGACGCCCCTGCCTCTGCGCGACCCCGCCGCCCCCGCCCGCCTCGCCGGCATCCTAGCGGCGGTCGTCATCCTCTGGCCTCTGCTGCAGGCGGCCGAGGTCAAGCCGGGGGTCCTCTTCGATGCGGGGAATATCAAAGTCGTCGGCCGTTTCCTGAGCGGATTCCTGCCGCCGGAAACGGGCGCCGAATTCTTGGGCTTTCTTGGCCAGGCGACGCTGGAGACCCTGGCCATTGCCACCGCAGGCATGACCTTGGCCTTGGGCCTCGCCATCCCCTTGGCCTACCTGGCCAGCGGCGCAGGCCGGGAAACGATGACGCTCAATCCTGTCTCCCGTGCCCTGCTGGTCGTCCTGCGCGGAGTTCCGGAATTGGTCTGGGCGCTGATTTTCGTGCGGGTCTTCGGCCTCGGGCCTGCAGCCGGCGTCCTCGCCCTGGGGCTGACCTACGGCGGCATGCTGGCCAAGGTTTACGGAGAAATCCTCGAATCCGTCGACCGGCGCCCGGCGGACGCGTTGCGCCGGTCCGGCGCCAGCCGGCCCCTGGCCATCGTCTACGGCCTCTTGCCTCAGGCGGCGGGAGAACTGGTCTCGTACACCGTCTATCGCTGGGAATGCGCCATCCGGGCCTCGGTCGTCATGGGCTTTGTCGGTGCCGGCGGCCTCGGACAACTGATGGACCAGGCGATGAAGATGCTCAATGGCGGTGAAGCCGCGAGCATCCTGGCGGTCTTCGTCATTCTGGTCCTCGGCGCCGATGCCTTGTCGCGACAGCTTCGCCGCTACCTGGATCGGGCACCGCCCCCACGGCCGGCTGCTTTCGGAATCCCGGCCGGCCTTGGGCTAGCCCTTCTGGCTCTGGCGATCGGCGGCAGTTTCGGCTTTCTCGACTTCAGGCCGGGAGCCCTATTCTCGGGAGAGGCCCTGGCAGCGATCGGCGACTTCATCATCGGATTCTACCCGCCGGATCTTTCCGCCGACTGGCTGACCCGGGTCATTCGGGCCACCTGGGAGACCCTGGCCATTTCGGCGGTGGGTACCCTCTTCGCAGCCGGGGCGGGCCTCGTTCTGGCACTTCCCCGGCGCCGCTGGGGCGTCAACCTTGTGCTCAACCTGCTGCGATCGGTGCCCGAGCTGGTCTGGGCCACGCTGACCGCGCTCTGCGTGGGAATCGGTCCCTTCGCGGGCGTTCTGGCGCTGGCGCTACATACGACCGGAGTTCTTGGACGGCTCTATGCCGAGGCCCTCCAGAACGCTCCCCCGGCGCCGCACTCCGCTCTGACCCGGGCCGGGGCGGGACCCTTCGCGGCCTTCTTCTACGGAACTCTCCCGATAGCACTGCCTCAGGGAGTGGCCTACACCCTCTACCGTTGGGAGATGAACATCCGCATGGCGGCAATCCTTGGCTTCGTAGGCGCCGGCGGACTGGGGCAACTCCTTTATGTCGAGCTTTCCCTCTTTCACCACGCCCAGGCGGCAACGGTCATCGCGGCAATGCTCGGCCTGTCTATCCTCGTCGATCTCGCCAGCGCCAAGCTAAGAAAGGCCATGGGCTGAGATCTGAATGCCGGATAAGTGCAGTGCTATAGTGATTCCGTCGTGCAGCTCGGAAATGTCCTTCGCTTCCCATGAGCTCCTCTAGATTGCACCGTCAATTGCTGCTGGTCGCCGCCGTGCTGTGGACGGCGACGCTTGCCGGTTCCCTGGCCTGGAATCTGAAGCGCGCGGAGGAGCAGGTAATGGCCATGGCCTACGCCGAGGCCCGCGCCAACCTCAATAAGGACATCACCTTGCGTCGCTGGGGAACTCAGCATGGCGGGGTCTACGTGCCCATTACCGAGACGCAGAAATCGATTCCCTGGCTGTCGCACGTTCTCGACCGGGATGTCGAAACCACTGACGGACGGAAACTGACCCTGTTGAATCCGGCGTCGATGTTGCGTCAGATGATGGATCTATACGCCGAAACCTATGGCGTTCAGGGGCGGATTACCGGGCTAAAGTACCTCAACCCATCCAACGCGCCCGATCCATGGGAAAAGGAGCAACTCGAGCGCTTCACCCGCGGTGAAGCGACTGAGGTTTGGGCCGTCGCGGATATCTCGGGAAAGCAGCATCTGCGCTATTTGCGAGCCATGTTCATGGAACCGGGATGCGACAAGTGTCACGCCATCCTGGGCTACAAGACCGGAGACATGCGTGGCGCGACGGGACTCAATCTGCCGCTTGCGCCCTATCTGGATCAGATTCGCGACAGTCGTTTCAACCTGGGTGTCAGCCACCTGCTGATCTGGGCGGCCGGACTGGCCGGATTGATGTTGGCCCACCGGCTGCTAAGCTCGGCAACCCGGGAACGCGAACGGGTCGAGGACGAATTGCGTGCCCATCGCGATCAACTCGAAGAGATGGTCGCCCACAGGACGGCAGCGCTTTCCGAGGCAGTCGCCAAAGCCGAGGAGGCCAGCCAGGCCAAGAGCGCCTTCCTCGCCAACATCAGCCACGAGATTCGCACGCCGCTCAACGCCATCACGGGGATCGGCCACATTCTGCGCCGGGATGCGAGGACTCCGAACCAGATTGGGCTGTTCGACAAGATGGAAACGGCGAGTCGACATCTGCTCGACGTCATCAATGCCGTCCTCGATCTCTCCAAAATCGAATCGGGTAAATTGACTCTGGAGGCGGCGCCCTTTCTGCTGCCCGCCGTCATCGCCAATGCGGTTTCCATCGCCCACGACCGGGCGATCGCCAAAGGACTGCTCATTGAGGTCGCAGCGGAAGAGGACATTCCTGACCGGCTGATCGGCGACGCGACGCGCGTACAGCAAGCGCTGCTCAACTACCTGGGCAATGCCGTCAAATTCACCGAAAAGGGAACGATCACCCTGGCCACCCGGATGCTGGCCCTCGACGAGGACAACGTGCGGATTCGTTTCGAGGTTCGCGATAGCGGCCCTGGAATTCCTCCTGAGCAGATTTCGCGGCTGTTCTCCGACTTCGAGCAGGGGGACAACTCGACTACCCGCCGCTATGGCGGCACCGGTCTCGGGTTGGCGATCACCCGCAAGCTCGCTCGACTCATGGACGGCGATGCCGGGGTCGAGAGTTCGGTTGGCGTCGGCAGCACCTTCTGGTTCACCGCCCGCTTCGAGCGCGACCACTCCGTGAAATCCACGGCCAGCCCCACTGGGCCTGCGGAAGCTTGCAGCGTGGATTTGGCCAAACAACGCGTACTCCTGGTCGAAGACGATCCCATCAACCGCGAAATCGCTCTCGAATTTCTGGCGGAGATCGGCGTTCGCGCCGAGGTCGCCTGCGATGGCGCCGAAGCGGTCGAAATGGCCGCTCGGTCTGCCTATGACTTGATTCTGATGGACATGCAGATGCCAAAACTGGACGGACTCAAGGCCGCTCGGCGCATCCGCGAGTCCCGGAGCGACGTGCCCATCGTGGCCATGACCGCCAACGCCTTTGGCGAGGACCGCGCCAACTGTATCGCGGCGGGGATGGACGATTTCATCAGCAAACCCGTAGACCCGGACCAACTTCAAACGAAGGTCAGGGAATGGTTGTCGGGCGCCGCGAGGAAAGCACGCGTCTCGCCGACCGATTCCTGACTGGCTTTCCTTACTCGTTGCAATCTCAGCGGGCGCGCGTTTCAGCCGGAACGTCTCCGAACGCACTTTTCGCCTCCGGAAACCCACAGCCCACCCAGGGCCGATCGGCCGAAAAAGTACTTATTTCACAAAGATTTAGTGGAAAACATTTCATTTATTGTCTAGTCTGGAAGGGCACTACCTGTGCATCGGAGGAGACATACAAAATGAACGTTACACGGCGACAGTTCTTCAGAGTCTGCGCCGCGGGGCTTGGGGGGTCGTCCATCGCCATGATGGGCTTCTCGCCGACGGCTGCCCTGGCGGAAGTGCGGGCTTTCAAACTGGCCCGCGCCACCGAGACACGGAATACCTGTCCGTATTGCTCGGTGTCCTGCGGAGTCCTCATCTACACCACCGGCGACAAGTCCAAGAATGCCCATTCGGAGATCATCCACATCGAGGGCGACCCGGACAATCCGGTGAACCGCGGAACGCTCTGTCCCAAGGGCGCCGGCTTGAAGGACATGATCCACAGCGCCAACCGCCTGAAGTGGCCGGAGGTGCGCGAGGCGGGCACGGCGGAATGGAAGCGGATTTCCTGGTCCGACGCCTTCGACCGCATCGCCAAGCACATGAAGGCCGACCGGGACGCCAATTTCATGGCCCAGAACGCCGACGGCGTCACCGTCAATCGCTGGACCAGCACGGGCTACCTGGCCTCATCGGCCGCCCAGAACGAAGTCGGCTATCTGACGGTCAAGACGCTTAGAGCCCTGGGCATTACGTCCCTCGATACCCAGGCGCGCATTTGACACGCTCCCACGGTGGCCAGTCTGGCTCCGAGTTTTGGGCGTGGCGCGATGACCAACCACTGGGTGGACATCAAGAATGCCGATCTCGTCTTCGTCATGGGCGGCAACCCCGCCGAAGCGCATCCCTGCGGCTTCAAGTGGGTGATCGAGGCAAAGAAGACCCGCAAGGCCAAGCTCGTCGTCGTCGATCCGCGCTTCAACCGTACGGCCTCCGTCGCCGACTATTACGCGCCGATCCGCGCCGGCACCGACATCGCCTTTCTGGGCGGCGTCATCCATTACCTGCTGGCCAACGACAAGCTCCACCACGATTACGTCAAGGCTTACACCAACGCATCCTTCCTCGTCGACCCGGCCTTCAAGTTCGAGGACGGCATTTTCTCCGGCTACAGCGAGGAGAAGCGCAGCTACGGCAAGGACACCTGGAAGTACCAACTGGGCGAGGACGGCTTCGCCAAGGTGGACGATACCCTGCAGGATCCGCAATGCGTCTTCCAGTTGATGAAGGCCCACTACGCCCGCTACACGCCGGATGTCGTCAGCAAGATCACCGGCACGCCCAAGGATGCCTTCCTCAAAGTCTGCGAATACATCGCCGACACGGCGGCGCCCAACAAGACGATGACCAACCTCTACGCCCTGGGCTGGACCGAGCATTCCGTCGGCTCCCAGAACATCCGCTGCATGGCCATCATCCAACTGCTGCTGGGCAACATGGGCATGGCGGGGGGCGGCATCAATGCCCTGCGCGGCCACGCCAACGTCCAGGGCATCACCGACTTCGCCCTCTACGCCCAGAA
>SSTA01000252.1 GCA_009469685.1 Azonexaceae bacterium
GCCTTGTGGCCGGCGGTCGCCCTGCTGCTGATCGGGCTGGTCATGGTCTATTCGGCGTCGATCGCGACCGCCGAGGGGAGCCGCTTCACCGGCTACCAGGCCAACTATTTCGTGATCCGCCACGCGGTATTCCTCGCCGTCGGCCTCGTTGCCGGCGTGATGGCCTTCCAGGTGCCGCTGCGACTTTGGCAGCAAGCGGCGCCGTGGCTGTTCATCGTCGGCGTCGCGCTGCTGGTGCTGGTGCTGCTGCCGGTGATCGGCCGCTCGGTCAACGGCGCGCAGCGCTGGCTGGCGCTGGGCCCGATCAATCTGCAACCCTCCGAACTGATGAAAGTCTTCGCCGTCCTCTACGCGGCGGACTATACGACGCGCAAGCTCGACGACATCGGCAGCTTCCGCAAGGGCTTCGTGCCGATGGCGATCGTGATGGTGCTGGTCGGCGCGCTGCTGCTGCGCGAGCCGGATTTCGGCGCCTTCGTGGTGATCGTGTCGATCGCCATCGGCATCCTGTTTCTCGGTGGCATCAACGCCCGGCTGTTCGGTGGGTTGCTGGTGGTGATGGCGGTCGCCTTCGTGATCCTGATCTGGTCGTCACCCTATCGACGCGAGCGCATCTTCGGTTTCATGGACCCCTGGCAGGATGCCTTTGGCAAGGGCTACCAGCTTTCCCATGCGCTGATTGCCTTCGGGCGTGGCGAGTGGTTCGGCGTCGGTCTGGGAGCCAGCGTCGAGAAACTCTTCTACCTGCCGGAAGCGCATACCGACTTCCTTCTGGCGGTGATCGCGGAGGAACTCGGCTTCGTCGGGGTTAGCGTCGTCGTCGTGCTGTTCGCGTTGCTGATCCAGCGCGCCTTCGCCATCGGCCGCCAGGCGCTGGTGCTGGACCGCGTCTACTCCGGGCTGGTCGCGCAAGGCATCGGCATCTGGCTGGGCGTACAGGGCTTCATCAACATGGGCGTCAATATGGGCCTCCTGCCGACCAAGGGCCTGACCCTGCCGCTGATGAGCTTCGGCGGTTCCGGCATCGTCGCCAACTGCCTGGCACTCGGCATCCTCTTCCGCGTCGATTGGGAGAACCGCCAGCTGATGAGAGGCCAACAGGTATGAGCTCGCACCAGTCGACGCTTTCGATGCGGGCCGATCCGGGCGCGGCAAAAGTCATGGCGCGTGGCGCGGGTAGTAGCCAAGGCCGCGTTCCCCGGGGCTGGCAGCCATGAAGACGCTGCTGGTCATGGCGGGTGGCACGGGCGGGCACATCATGCCCGGGCTCGCGGTCGCGGAACAGCTCAAGGCGCTGGGCTGGCGGATCGCCTGGATGGGCAATCCGGACGGCATGGAAGCGAGGCTGACCACGGGGCGGGGCTATGAAATGGCCTGGGTGCGCTTCGTCGCGCTGCGCGGCAAGGGCCTGCCGCGCAAGCTCCTGCTGCCGTTCAACCTGCTGCGCGGCTTTGCCCAGGCATTGCGGGAACTGCGCCGTATCCGCCCCGACGTGGTGCTCGGGTTCGGCGGCTACATCACGTTTCCGGGCGGCATGATGGCGGCGCTGAAGGGCGTGCCATTGATCCTGCATGAGCAGAATTCCGTGGCCGGACTGGCCAACCGGGTTCTGGCCGGCGTCGCCGACCGGGTGCTGACCGGGTTTCCGAACGTGCTGCGCAAGGGGCGCTGGGTGGGCAATCCCGTGCGCCCGGAAATCGCGGCGCTAGCCTCGCCCACGGCACGGTATGCCGAACGCGATGGCGCCGGCGAACCGCTGCGCCTGCTGGTCGTCGGCGGCAGCCTGGGCGCACAGGCGCTGAACCAGGCGTTGCCGAAGGCGATGGCGCTGATTCCGGAGCCGGATCGTCCGCAGATCGTGCATCAGGCCGGCGAGGCCCATCTGCCCGGACTACGCGAAAGCTACGAAGCTGCCGGCGTCCAGGCGACTTGCATCGCGTTCGTCAACGACATGGCCGGCGCCTACGAGTGGGCCGACATCGTCATCTGCCGGGCCGGCGCCTTGACGGTCGCCGAACTCGCGGCCGCCGGCGTGGCCAGCATCCTGGTGCCGTTTCCCCACGCCGTCGACGACCATCAAACCGGGAACGCCCGCTTTCTCGCCGATGCCGGCGCGGCGATCCTGCTGTCCCAGGCCGATCTGACGCCCGAACGGCTGACGGAGATTCGCCAGTTGCGGCGGCCGCAACTGGCGCAAATGGCGGAAAAGGCCCGCGAATTGGCGCGACCGACGGCGACGGCCGACGTGGCGGCCATGTGCGCCGAACTGGCGGAAGGAAGGCGATGAAGCACAAGGTCAAACGGATCCACTTCGTCGGCATCGGCGGCGCCGGGATGTCCGGTATCGCGGAGGTGCTGGCCAACCAGGGTTTCGAGGTCAGCGGTTCGGATCTCTCGTCCAGCGTGACCACGCGGCGGCTGGAGGAACGCGGAATCGCCGTGCGCATAGGCCATGCCGCCGAGCATGTGGCAACCGCGGATGCCGTGGTGGTCTCGACCGCGGTCAAGGAAGAGAACCCCGAAGTCGTCGCCGCACGCGCGAGGCGCGTTCCCGTGGTGCCCCGCGCGCAAATGCTCGCCGAACTGATGCGGCTCAAGCAGGGCATCGCCATTGCGGGTACCCA
>SSTA01000253.1 GCA_009469685.1 Azonexaceae bacterium
ACCTCAGCGGGACTCCTGATCCAAGCGCTCTCGAGCGGCCCTGACGGCCCCGAGTGCCTCGTCAATGTCGAAAGCGCGAATATGGCGAACCAGAGCCGAACCTTCGTCACCGAATTCCTGGATCAGAAGGACCTCGGCCTCTGCCGAGAGTCCGTAGGCCTCGAAGCCATCCGCCTCCAAAGAACGTTCCATGCGGAAAAGGATATCGCGCAGCGCGCCCTGACCGCCGCCCCGGCCACCTTCCAACCAGTGGAGGATGCGGGCGAAGAGCAGCGCGGGATCGACCGGTTTGCCGATAAAATCGTCCATACCCGCTTTGAAACTGCGGCGCCGGTCCTCGTCAAAGGCATTGGCGGTCAGCGCGACAATGGGAACCGCATCCCACCCGGGCAGGCGCCGAATCACGCGGGCAGCCTCCAGGCCGTCCATGACCGGCATCTGAATATCCACCAGGGCCAGTTCGAACACGCCTCCCTTCGCCAGTTCTATCGCCTCGGCCCCATCTCGGGCCAGGGTCACCGCCAGGCCCACTTCCTCCAGCAAGGCCGACTCGACCAGTTGATTGACCGGATTGTCCTCGACCAGGAGCACGCGAGCCCCTGCATGCTCATTGCGCAATCGCTCTTCGATCACCGCGGATTTCTGGGGCACTTTTGCCACCGAAGCCACGCTCCGGCCAAATCGAGCGGTCATCCAGAAGTTGCTCCCTTTCCCTGGCTCGCTCTCCACCCCCGCTTGTCCACCCATGAGACCGGCAAGCCGCCGGGTAATGGCCAAACCCAGTCCGGTTCCACCGTAGCGCCGCGTGGTGGAACCGTCCGCTTGCTCGAACGCTTGGAACAAGCGCGGCAAATGTTCGGCAGGGATGCCTATCCCGGTATCGGTCACGGAAAATCGAACCAGCACGCCCTGTTCGTCATCGGCTTCGACCCTGGCGCTCACGGTGATCGAGCCACTCTCGGTGAATTTGACTGCATTGCCGACATAATTGATCAGGGCCTGGGACAATCGAGTGGGATCTCCCAGCAAAACTGTATTCGCGGCGAGTTCCGGCACCACCTTGGCAACCAGGACAAGTCCTTTGGCCTCGACCCGGCCGGCGAACAAGGCAAAAACGCCATCGATGACGGCGGGAACGCGGAGTTCCGTCGATTCCAGGATCAATCGACCGGCTTCGATCTTGGAGAAATCGAGGATATCGTTGAGGATTTCCAGGAGATGGGTCGCCGAACTGGCGATCTTGTCCAGTTTTTCCCGTTGTGCGGGATTGTCTACCGCCCGCTGCAGCAAGTGGGTGAATCCGACGATGGCGTTCATCGGAGTGCGGATTTCGTGACTCATATTGGCGAGGAAGGTACTCTTGGCGCGATTGGCGGCCTCGGCATCCTGAGCCCTGGAAGCCAAGCGGGCGTTGAGATCCGCAATCTCCCGGGTGCGTTCGGCGACGAGTTCCTCCAGGTGATCGCGGTGCCGACACAATTCCTCTACCGCCGCCTTGCGCTCCGAGATGTCGGCAATGACACCGACCAATCCCAGGGCATTTCCCTGGGAACCCAAGAGGCGCCGTCCCGTCAGCCGCCCCCAGAAAAAAGTGCCGTCTCGGCGCAGGTAATGCCGTTCGAGATCGACGCTGTCGACTTGACTGGCCATCAATTGGAGCATTTTCGTGCGGCTGATGTCCCTCTCTTCCGCGCTCACCAGGCTGACATACTCATGGCCCACCAGATCTTCAGCAGTCGTCGCAAAGAGTTCCCCCATGCGGGTGTTGGCGTGGCTGATGCGTCCACTCGCATCGACGAGGAAAATGCCCACGCTGGAAGCATCGAACAGCGTACTCAAGAGCCGTTCCCGCTCCGCCACGGCTTCTTCGGCCGCGTGCCGCTCGCTGATGTCCTCTTGGATCGCGAGATATTGGGTCGTCGTGCCGCTTGCATCGACTACCGGGGAGATTCTCAAGGATACCCAGTACAAGCTGCCGTCCTTCCTCCGGTTCCTGAGAATGCCGTACCAACTCCGGCCCGCCGAAATCGTCTCCCACAGCTCCCGATAGACCTCGGGGGGCGTCGCGTCGGATTTGAAAACCCGGGTCGTTTGCCCGTGGAGCTCGGCGGCGGAATAGCCACTGCTCGCCTCGCACGCCGGATTGGCGTATTCGATCACCCCCGCAGTGTCGGTAACGATGATGCCGATGGGCGACTGTTCGACGGCCAGTGTGAGCTTCTTCATTTCCTGCGCCGAAGAAGCCAGCCGTCGTTCCACTTCCAGGCTCTCGGTGATATCGAGTCCGGAAGCCAATAGCCCATCCGGCGTACCGGCCCGATCCTTGAGAACAACGGCAAACCAAGCCAGGGTACGCACCACGCCGAAGCAGGTGCGCACCTCGCCGCGCTCAAGCCGTCGGGACTGGGTCTCTCCCGCCATGGCAGCCGTGAAGCCTTTCCGCAGGGCTTCGCGGCTTTCCGCGGGAATGAATTCCTCGAACCAATCCCGACCGACCACTTGCTCTTCCCCGGCGTGGAGCAATTGGCACCCGGCGCGATTGATGCGCTGTACCCTGCCCTGGCGATCCAGAACGAGGATGAGGACACCGGCCACATCGAGGTAGCGCTGATTCAGGTCCCGCTCCCGCTGGAGTTCGGCGGTGCGGGCCGCGACTTCCCGGGCAAGCGACTCGTTCCAATTCGCCACGGTTGCGGCAAGATCGTTGAAAGTCTGGGCGAGTGTCCTCAGTTCCACACTCCCCTGACTGTCCGGCATATTGATCCGCGCCCGGAGATCGCCAGTCATGAAGCTGCGGGCTGCTACGGCCAAGCTCCGCACCGGAGCGGTCGCCCGATGGACAACGACGGCGACGATGATCATCGTCAAGAGAAAATAGCCCAAGCCAAAATAGAGGCCCCGTCGAAACATGAGTTCAGATTTCGCCATAGCCTCGTTGCGGTCTCGGCGGACCTCAAGGGACCAGACTTCGCCTGCCCCGAGCGCAATCCCTCTGAGGGTGACCAGATCCGCCCGGCTGCTGCCATCGCCGGCAGGGATTCCCGAGCGGGAAGGACTCCCCGCGGCTCCGTCGGAGGGACCGCCGATCCGCGGTCCCTTGCCGAAAGTTGCCAGAGCCTGGCCCCGGGAGTCGTAGACCGTCAGGCTCCCGGCCAATCCCAGAATCGCTTCTTCGCTACGGGACAGGCCACCCAGCAGATTGGCGACATCAACGTAAAGCAGCAGAAAGGCGTCGCCACCGCGACGGCCACCGGCCATCGCCGTGGCGATGACCAGTGGCTTACCCGCTGAATCTGCGTCCAGCCAGATCAATTGCGTCCCCGGCACAAGCTCGGGATCCGCCTCCGGCAAGGCTGCCACCCGTGCCCCGACCTCGCCCGGATCGCTGGCGGCCAGGATGCGGCGCGATGCACGATCAACCAGACGGAGGCGCAGGTATCGATCCGGGTAGGCACGATGCAGCGCTCGGAAGCTGCCCGCCACGGAGTCCTGCAGGCGTTCCCGCCCCCGTCGCCCTTTGAGGTCTGCAAAGCGCTGACGCAACGCTTCCGATTCAGCTACCGTCAGCGCGTCTCCCCGGCGCTCGCCGATGCGAGCCAAGGTGGCTTCGACCCGGGTGTCGGCCAACAACTCCTGGGTGTTCAGGGCCTCCTGGAGGTGAATCTCTCGGGCACCGGAGATCCCGAAGGCGGGAATTCCTTCATACCATACCCAAACCAGGAAAAGAATCGCGCCGCCGACGCAGGCGCCCAGCAATTGGGCAATCCGGCCCGCGAGGGTTCGCAGATCGAAGAGCTTTGTCATATCGCCCGCTTGCCGACGCGCACCAGATCTGCGCCAGGAGACCCACAGGCTCGGTCTGCCGCGCCCAGCCTGGAGTTTCCATCATGATCGAAGGTTGCATCAGGAAACATCGGCTACCTCACTCACCTTCCCGGACCCCGAGCCATGATAAATCAATTGCCCCGGTGCCGCAGCCGAATTGCGAAGCTACCTCCTGCTCCCACCTTCCCGATCGCATCCTTCGCTTGCGACCGGAGCAGGCTCTGCGTGCGACGCGCAGGAAGAGATCCCAGGCATCCTGCTCTGGCGAGATCTACGACGGGGGCGCGGAGGCCCATCAGCGTCTCTTCAGCACGCCCCCTGGCAAACGCCCGCCAGCCTTATGCTCCGGCACCCGGGTTCCGACTGCTTGGAACGGCCCTTGTCTCAAGCATGGGTCTGTGGCATAAGCATATTTTTTTGGGATACTCGTAGGTACCCATGTCTTTCTCCGATGCGAACTCCGAGCGGCGGTTGAGAATCGACCGCCGCGTACACGACTCCGGTCCCCCCCAGGGCTCGGAAGAGCGGCGCCGTTTGCCCGAACGCCGTTATCCTGAAGTGGTGCACGCCGATTTCGACGAATGTATCGACATGCCACCACTCAGATTCGACGCCGCCTGATTCTGCTTCAACTGCCCCGCAGGCGGCGGGTCCAGTCGGCCAGGGCCTGCATCTGCTCGGACACCAGCCCGGTGATCCGCGCGTCGACGAGATTCCCGTCGGGATCGAAGGCGCCTGAGAAGGCCCCGGCAAACACTTCCGGCTTGTTGAGCGGATGAAGATCCAGATAGACGCAGACTTGCCGCAGGTGGTACTGGGCGCGGGAAGTGCCCAT
>SSTA01000254.1 GCA_009469685.1 Azonexaceae bacterium
GACCGAGGTGTGGGCTTTGCCGGTGGACATCACCTGGTTCTCGACCGCATCGAGTGCGCGGCCGGCCTTGCTGTCGGGACCGAAGAGCTTGACCACCGCTTCGCTGCGGGCTACGTGGAGATCCTTGATGATCGAGAGCTGCTTGATCTGGTCGAGGAAAACTTCCCGCTGCCCCACCGTGCCGGTGATCATCATGCCGGTCAGTCCGGCCATGGTCATTTCGTGGATGCTCTGGGCGAAATCCTCGGCCTGCCGGATGGCGGTGTCCCGATTGACCTGGGTGGCCCAGACGATGACTACCGCCCAGACAACAACCAGAACTACCCAAATCGCGGCCGACAGCCGCAGCCAAATCTTCCAGTCTGCTATGCGCATGGTCCCCAGCCCCTCGGCAATCGCCGCCGGATGCTTGGTCAGGCGGTCAGATCAATGTGGCTGATTGTGCCAGCCTCGCCACTTTCGCGCAAAGCAATTCCCGTACTGCGTAGCGATCCCAGGAGAGAAGCGTTGCTCCCGTAGAGATCGAACGGGGTTGCAACGGGGCTGAGCGAGAGGGCGCCGATTCCTGCCTGGGAGAGGGAGAGGCCCTTTCCTTCTGGGTCGGCGAGAGGATTCCAATAGCGCAATTGGGCAAACTGCGGGTCGTTCTCGTCTATCCAGGCATTGCCGTCCGCATCGAGGGCGGCGAGTTCGGAGAAACCGTCGCCGCTGGCGGGACCGAAGAGCTCGCCGCCGTGATCGATGGTGCCGTTGCCGTTGCGGTCGATGGCCAGGAAACCGCTCCCCGCCACCGGCGCGGCCAGGTGCTCGACCGTTCCGTCGCCGTCCAGGTCGAACGCAAAAGCTGTGGAATCCAACTGGGCGGCGTTACCCGAGAAATTGACGACCAGGGGGTCCTTCTGTTTCGCGGCTTCGCCCAGGCGCAGACTGACGCTGGTTTCGGTCAGGGTTTCCCGCTGGAGAGAGAAGGCGATCTGGAAGTCGATCGAGCGGCCATCGGCGGTCTTGATCGAGCCCGACGCACTGAAATCGAGTTGCTCGCTGCGAAAGGTGGTTTCCCGCAGGTCGTATTCGAGACCGAAACCCGCTGCGCGCCCACCGCTCTCCGTCGGCGGCGGAGCTTCGAGCGCGGGCGGCGCGTCGTCGCAGCGGAGCTTGCCGGGATCGAAGACCCGGATCGAACGGCCGGTGAGGGCTTCGACGATGAGCCGGATGATATTGAGGCGGGGATCGCAGTTCGAATCCTCGTCTTTCGCCTGGGCCGCGCGCCCCGCTGCGGAAATGTCGCCGGCAGGGTCGGCCTTCGGGGGTTCCTCTGTCGCATTCGGCAAGTGGACCCAGGCTCTGAGACGCTCTTCGCGGGTCTGGACTTCCATCCGGGAATAGGCGGCGGCGAGGTCGATCGAGGCGGAGGCGATACGCATGGCGGGTTCCCGGAAGCGCGTGGGATACCCTCTTCTACGGCACTCGCGTGCCAGGGTTTAGGGCCCGTCGGCAATCAATTTTGCGCGCCCAGATCCCGCGCCCGGCGGGCCGATTCGGCAAGGGCGGCAGCGTCGTCGCGGTCTCGGGTCGGCCACCCCGCCAGATGGCGCTCCACCAGGCTGGCCAGGGCCGCGATCCAGGCCGGTTCCTCGTTGAGGGCCGGAATGTAATGGAAAGTCTTGCCCCCGGCGGCGAGGAAGGAGGCCTTGCCCTCCAGGGCGATTTCCTCCAGGGTTTCCAGACAGTCGCCGACGAAACCGGGGCAGATCACATCCACCCGCTCGATGCCCGACCGGGCCAGCTTCTCCAGAGTGGGCGCGGTGTAGGGTTGCAGCCACTCCGCCCGGCCGAAGCGGGACTGGAAGGTGACCAGGGCGCGGTCAGCGGACAGGCCGAGGCGCTCGGCCAGCAGGCGCCCGGTCTTCTGGCATTCGCAATGGTAGGGGTCGCCCAGGGTGAGGCTGCGGCGGGGGAGGCCGTGGAAACTCATCACCAGCCGGTAGCGCTCATCGGGCAGGCCGTTTGTCTGCCAGTGGCGCCGCACGCATTTTTCCAGGGCGGCGAGGTAGCCGGCGTCGTCGGGGAAACTGCGCAGCGCGCGGACCTCGGGCTGGTTGCGGGCACTGGCGAGCCAGGAGGCAAGCTTGTCGACCACCGTGGCGGTGGTGCTGGCGGCGTACTGGGGATAAAGCGGAACCACCAGGATGCGGGTCGCCCCCTCGGCCTTCAGGCGATCGAGGACCGCCGGCAGGGAGGGCTGCCCGTAGCGCATGGCCCAGGCCACCGTAAGCCGGTGGCCGCCCTCGCCGAGAATGCCGCCCAGCAATTTGGCTTGGCGCTCGGTGTGTACCCTCAGGGGCGAACCTTCCGGAGTCCAGATCGACGCATACTTGGCGGCCGACTTGGCCGGGCGGACGTTGAGGATGACCCCGTTGAGGATGGGCCACCACAGGA
>SSTA01000034.1 GCA_009469685.1 Azonexaceae bacterium
ATTGGCTCGCCCTACACTCTGGGGTGGTGTTATTTCACCGACTACCATGCCGGCGCTGCCGAAGCGATTCTGCAGGAACTCCACGGCGTCTTTCCGGGCGTTCAGTGGGTAGGCACCGATGGCGTCGGCGTAGCCGCGAGCGGAATCGAGTACTTCGACGAGCCCGGAATCGTCCTCATGCTCGCAGCGCTGGCGCCAGAGACTTTTCGGCTCTTTTCCGGCCGGCGTCCGCTGGCAGGACAGGAATCCGGTTTTTCGGCCCACACGGCCCTCGTGCACAGTGATGGGACGACTCCAGGACTGCAGGACTTGATTCGCGAACTGAGTGCCAATACGGCGACCGGCTATCTGTTCGGCGGTCTTTCGTCGGCGCGGCGCAGTCCGGTGCATCTGGCCGAAGGCGTCTTCAGCGGTGGATTGTCGGGCGTCCTCTTCTCGGGCGAAGTGGGATTGATTTCGCGGGTGACGCAAGGTTGTCAGCCCATCGGTCCCGTCCGAAGGATTACATCAGCCCAGGACAACTATGTGCTCACGCTCGACGACCAGCCCGCGCTGGACTCCCTGCTTTCCGACTTGGACCTCGATCCGGATTTGGATGGAGACGAGCTGATCGAGTCCCTGGGGCCCGTCCTGGTCGGCCTTTCGATAGGGGCTGACGATACGCCGCACTGGCCTGGCCAATTCGGGAGCGATACCCAGGTTCGCCATCTCATCGGCGTCGATCCCCGACATCGCGTCCTTGCCGTTGCGGAACACATTGTCGATGGCACCCGCTTGGCCTTCTGCAGCCGCAATCCCGAGTCGGCCAGGGGAGACCTGGTGCGGATCGCCACGGAAATCCGCGACCAGTTGGAAAGCGGCGCGGGTACGGCCCTGGGGGCGCTTTACGTCAGTTGTTCGGGTCGGGGCGGCCCCCATTTCGGAGAGCGTCACGGCGAATTGCGTACCCTGCGGCAGGCGCTGGGGGAGGTGCCGCTGGTGGGATTCTTCGCCGGCGGTGAAATCGCTCGCGACCGGTTATATGGCTACACCGGCGTGCTGACGGTCTTTACCGGTGAGTCCACATGAGGCTTCTTGGCATCGCCGGTAATTTCTCGGGGCGGCCAGGCACTCAAGAGGCCAGCCAAGCGACGGTAGGGGTCTAGGCGCGTCAGCGTTGAGCGATGCCGGCCCAGCGGCACCCAACGTCTGCACAGCCGGGGTGCTTGGGCATAGCCGTCGTGGGTTTGAATCCCGCGCGGTCCTGGGGGGATCCCGAAGCGCATCCTGCCTTGCCCAAAGGAGATATCGCCATCGCCTCGCACTGGGGGTGAAGAGAGCTTCCGCGCAGGAAATCAGGGCATTGGAAGCGCAACTCTGAGCAGTCGTCGAAGCACCTTGCGCAATACACCGATTCCAGTATAGTTCATAATTCAATCCATAATTACAGGAGATTGATCATGAGCCAAAGAGTTGCCTATGTCACCGGCGGAATGGGTGGAATCGGGACTGCCATCTGCCAACAATTGGCGCGGGAAGGTTTTCGAGTCGTCGCCGGATGCGGTCCGAATTCGTCGCGCAAGAACCGCTGGCTGGCAGAACAGAAGGAACTCGGATTCGAATTCGTCGCGTCCGAGGGCAACGTTTCCGAATGGGAAAGTACCAAGGCCGCCTTCGACAAGGTCAAAGCGGAACTGGGGACGGTCAGCGTCCTGGTCAATAACGCCGGAATCACCAAGGACGGAGTTTTCAGAAAAATGTCGGTGGAGGATTGGATGGCGGTGATCGCCACCAATTTGAATTCCCTTTTCTTCGTCACCAAGCAGGTCGTCGACGGCATGCTCGACCAGGGTTGGGGCAGGATCGTCAATATATCGTCCATGAACGGGCAGCGCGGCCAGTTCGGCCAGACCAACTATTCGACCGCCAAGGCCGGCATGCATGGATTCACGATGTCCCTTGCCCAGGAGGTGGCTAGCAAGGGCGTCACCGTCAATACCGTCTCGCCGGGATATATCGGGACGGAGATGGTGCGTGCGATTCGCGAAGATGTGCTGGAAAAAATCGTCTCCACCATACCGGTCAAGCGTCTGGGAAAGCCCGAGGAAATCGCGTCAATCGTCGGATGGCTTGCCACCGATGCGGCAGGTTTTACGACCGGTGCGAATTTCGCCTGCAATGGCGGCAACTACATGACCTGATAGCCGCAGTCTCCAGAGTTGCCCCCGGGGCGCAGGAGCTGCGGGAATCACAGGCTTGCCCAGCGGGCGATCGTGGGGCCGAAGAAGGCTGTGAGCACCAGCGCTGCGGGAGCGATGACGATGAAGATCGCCACCAGCCGAGCAACGTAGGGATGGGCAAGGTTGGCTTCGATGAATCGGCGCGCTACGAGGAAACTCTTGATCCAGACCAGCGCGGCGACCAACACAGGTAGCCAGGACGCTCCGTGAAACCACTGCCCCAGACCCAGGCTGGCCAGGGTGAGGCCCACCAGGACGAGCCAAGTGACCAGGAGTTCGGAGTAGTGTTCCCGGGGGGCCATGGGGATCAATTGATCACGTAGAACAGCGGAAAAATCACCAGCCAGACGAGGTCTGTGGCGTGCCAGTAGCTTCCCAGGGCCTCCAGTCCGGCATGCTCTTCGGCGCTGTAGGCGCCCTTCGCGAGGCGGATCAGGACCCAGATCATGCCAAGGATTCCCCACGAGGCATGGACCAGATGGTTAAAGGTCAGGTAGTAGTAGACCGTGAAGAAAATTCCCGCGCCGCCGTCAATGCCGTGCGCGAGGTTCCAACTGAATTCGAGGGCCTTGGCGACGGGATAGCCGAGGGCGACGACGAGGGCAGTGCTCAGGGCCAGGACGGCCTGGCTTCTGCGTTGATTGCGCAGGGCGTTGACCGAGGCCGCGACCAGGAAGCTGCTGGTCACCATGATGAGGGTAATGACCGTTCCGGCGACGCGCGAGAGGCGCTCGGCCCCCTGCTGGAACGCTTCAGGGAAGTGGGCGCGGGCGATGAAATAGATGGCGAACATAACCGTGAATTCGACGAATTCACAGGTAATCCCCGCCCAGATTCCCTTGTTGCCAGGAAATCCAGGCATGACGGGGAGGGGTGGGTTGTGGGCAGGCATGGCGACAAGGATTTTTGCCCCAGCATGCCGGGTACACCGTTTTGGCGCTTTGATCCAACTTCAGGAAAATCAATACCCTATAACCCACATGGTCATAAGTGTGTAATCTGTCACAGGCAGGATGCGAAACGCGTTTTATGCTTTCCTCAAACCTAGAAGGAGACGCCATGACGATCAGCGCTAACGTAATCCTGTTCAAAGACGAATTCGTTGCCGAACTCAACGACGGACGCCGCCTTGAGCAGTCCGAAATCAAGTCGGTTGCGCTCGCCCTCTACCGGGCGGGAGTCCGTGCCCATCGCGTCCATTTCGAATGGCGCAACGGCACCTGCATGATCACGGCGGGAAAGCAGGCTGCTCTGCGGGCCGAAATCAATCGCCTTGAGAGAGAACCCCGCGGCCTCTCGGTGGCCGCCTGAAGTTTGCCCGGCAGATCGCGGCCGGAGCACTGCTCTGCTCGCTCTCGTCGTTCAATCCATTGGCAGTTGCCGCGGACCCGTGTTCCGCGCTCCCGCGAAGCACGATCTCCGTCCAACTGATGGAGTCGGAGGTCGCGACGGACTACCGGCGAAGCTACGCGGCGCTGAAGGGGATGAGTCATCGCTATGCCGACCCCGGTCTGGCAGTCCTTGGATTGACCACCGGCTTGGCCCAGGCCCGCGCGAAGCTGGCGACCAGCATCCTGAAGGACCCGGCCGGACGATGGGAGTGCTCAAGCGTCCAGATTGCAGTGGAGTACGGATTTCAGCCGATCACGGTCTATGTCGGTCGCGAATTTCCCAAGGGAAGTTGTGGCTTCACGGCAATCCATGACCATGAGATGCGCCATGCAGACACGTATCGCCGCCACGCCCGCGACGTTCGTCCCCAGATCGAGGAGGTACTCCGCGGGCGCTTTGCCGACGCCGATCCCCTGCGCGGTCCGGTCGGAACGACCCTGCCGCGGCTGCAGCAGGAACTCGACGAACGCTGGCTGCCCTTCCTCAAACGCCAGCTGGAGAGTGTCGAAGCTTCGCAACGGGAAATCGACACCCGGGAGGAATACGATCGGGTGGCCGCCAGTTGCGGCGGGGAAATTGCACGCATTCTGGCAGCGACGCGACCTCGCGGGGGCAATTGAGGGTCCCCTGGCAGGGAAGCGCCGTTGAATCATTGCCGGAACCGGCGATCGGACCCCCTGCTTGGTTGGAGAATCCCTTGACTCCCGATGCCGATCTGGAAGCCCTGGCGGCCTGTTTCGTTCCCGGTCCTGCGGCAGTGCTCACCGGGGCGGGTCTCAGTACTGCCAGCGGGTTGGCTGCTTACCGCGACGAGAGCGGTGCGTGGCAGCATAGAAAACCGATCCTGCAGAACGAATTTCTGACTGTCGAGGCGACCCGCAGGCGCTATTGGACGCGGAGCTATTTCGGCTGGCCGCGCATGGACGAGGCCCTGCCCAACGGGGGGCATCGGGCGCTTGCCACCCTGGAGGCAGCCGGTTGCATGAGCGGACTGGTGACGCAGAATGTCGACGGTCTGCACGGGAAGGCTGGGAGCCGCTGCGTTGTCGAGCTTCATGGTGCCGTCCGCGACGTGATTTGTCTCGCCTGCGCAGCCCGCTTTCCCCGCCACGAAGTGCAGGCATGGATCGAAGTCGCCAATCCGGACCTGCGGGAGCATGCTGCCGCCGCCTCTTCCGCGAGGCCAGACGGCGATGCGGCTATCGAGGACAGCCTGGGCGCCGATCTAGCCGTTCCGCCATGTCCGGACTGTGGCGGCATCCTCAAACCGGACGTAGTCTTTTTCGGCGACAGCGTTCCCCGGGAAAGGTCGCTCGCAGCCGCCACCGCCGTTGACACGGCCGCTTCGCTGATCGTGGTCGGCTCGTCGCTCATGGTGTACTCGGGCTATCGCCTCGTCGAGCGCGCCCAAGCCCAGGGCAAGCCGGTGATTGCGATCAATCGCGGCGCGACCCGGGCCGATCCGCTGCTGGCGCTCAAGATCAGTGGCGATTGCGTAGCGGCCCTCGAGGAACTCTGCGGCCTGCTAGGCTTCATGCCAATGGAGCGACAGCCTTGATCTGGGCCCACAGGCGCAACCCGGGTTCTACCGCCAGTTCCCGACGTGAACGTTCGGAGATGCGCGCGAGCAGGCGGGACTCGCCGACCTGCAACTGAACCAGCACGTGGCCCGGCTGGTGGGTAGGAGCGACGGCAGCGACGGTGGCGGGCAGCAGATTGGTGATGCTGGTCCCTAGGGGGCGTTCCAGGGCGAGACTCACATCCCGGGCGTAGATGCGGCAGCGCAGCCGGGATCCGGCGGCTTCGGGCCGTTGACCCACGAGCATCCAGCCGCCAGGGAACTCGAGACGGGAGAGATGATCCGGTTCATGGCTGGCGAGCACGGTATCGAGGACGACGCCGGCATTGTCGGAAAACGTCGCCGGCAGGTCGATCCGCGCCAGGGTTTCGCCCAGGGGGCCGCTGGCGGCGACCCGGCCGCCATCGAGGAGAACCAGGTGATCGGCGAGGCGCGCAACTTCCCCGGGAGCGTGGCTGACGTAAACGACCGGAATCGACAGTTCCGCGTGCAGTCGTTGCAGATAGGGCAGGATTTCCCGCTTGCGCTTGAGGTCCAGGGCGGCGAGGGGTTCGTCCATGAGCAGCAGACGGGGGGCGCTGAGGAGTGCCCGAGCGATCGCCACCCGCTGGCGCTCGCCCCCGGAAAGACCCGCCGGTCGCCGGTCGAGCAGGCCGGCGATACCCAGCAGATCCGCAACCGCGTCGGTCTTGAAGAGCCGGCTTGCGGCCGGGATGCGGCGCAGCCCGAATTCGACATTCGCCTTCACGGTTAGATGTTCGAACAGGCTCGCTTCCTGAAAGACGTAGCCCAGGGAACGGCGATGGGTAGGGACGAAGATGCCGCGGGCGTCGTCCTGCCAGATTTCGTCCCCGACCGCGATGTAGCCGCCGGCCGGATGCTCGAGGCCCGCCAGGGCTCTCAGAAACGTGGTTTTTCCGCAGCCCGAAGGGCCGAAGAGGGCACTGATGCCTTTTCCCGGCAATTCCAGATCCACGTCGAGGGCAAATCCTCCCCGATCAAGGCGAAAGCGGGCGCGAATGGCTGCGCTCAATTGCGCAGGCTCCGCTGGGGATTGAGGGTATAGAGCGCCAGCAGGACCAGGAAGCTGAAGACCACCATGCCTCCGGCAAGCCAGTGGGCATGGACGTATTCGAGGGCTTCGACGTGGTCGTAAATCTGGACCGAAACGACCCGCGTCTTCTCCGGAATATTGCCGCCTATCATCAGGACGACGCCGAATTCGCCGACCGTGTGGGCGAAACCCAAAATCGCGCCGGTGACGATCCCAGGCCGGGCAAGGGGGACGGCCACCGACCAGAAGCTGTCCCAGGGGCCGGCGCGCAGCGTTGCCGCCGCCTCCAGGGGGCGAGTTCCGATGGCCTCGAAAGCGTTCTGGACGGGCTGGACGACGAAGGGCAGCGAGTAGATCACCGATCCCACCACCAGACCTGCGAAGGTGAAGGGCAGGAGTCCCAATCCCAGCGATTCGGTGAGGGCGCCCACCGGTCCGTTGGGTCCCATGGCGACCAACAGATAGAAACCGAGGACCGTGGGGGGCAGAACCAGGGGCAGGGCGACCAAGGCTCCCACGGCGGCTTTGAGGGGCGAACGGGTGCGTGCCAGCCACCAGGCGATGGGAGTCCCCACGACCAGGAGCAGCACGGTCACCACCGCGGCAAGCTTGAGGGTCAACCAGATGGCCGCGAAATCGGGAGCCAGAGCACTGTCCATGGACGATTCGGGGTGGGGGAAACAGTGGGCAGTTTACACAGGGTGAGGAGACTCGGCACCCATGGCGATGAAAACGGAGGGCTGCGCCGCGAAAACGGGTGGCATCGCCGGCCCTGCGGCTCTGAAGAGACTCGCTGGCGGTGTAACATGCCGGACGTCTGCGGCGGGTTGAGTCCGCAGCAAATATCCCCTGGCCACATGGCGGTTTGCCCGCCGACTAGAGTCCATGAATGACCTAAGCCCTTCCCGGGAACGCCCTCATCATCCCTCGTTTTGGGAAGCCTTTGCCTACTGGCTCAAGCTCGGCTTCATCAGCTTCGGCGGCCCCGCCGGCCAGATTGCCGTCATGCATCAGGAACTGGTCGAGAAGCGGCGGTGGATTTCCGAACACCGTTTTCTGCATGCCCTCAATTACTGCATGCTCCTGCCGGGACCGGAGGCACAGCAGCTTGCCATCTACATCGGTTGGCTGCTCCACCGCACTTGGGGGGGGGTCGTCGCGGGAAGCTTGTTCGTCCTCCCTTCCCTGCTCATTCTGGCGGCGCTTTCTTACGTCTACATGGCCTTTGGCGAAATCACGCCGGTCAAGGCCATTTTCGACGGAATCAAGCCGGCGGTGGTCGCCATCGTCGTCTTTGCCGCCTGGCGCATCGGCTCCCGCGCTTTGAAGAACCGGGTGCTGTGGGCGCTGGCGGCCGCTTCCTTCCTGGCCATATTCGCCTTTGCGGTGCCCTTTCCGCTGATCGTGCTGGGCGCAGGGCTGCTTGGCTTCATCGGTGGGCAAGTTGCGCCGGCGCTCTTCCAGGTTGGGGCTGGTCACGGATCCGGGGGGAAAAGCTATGGTCCCGCGGTCATCGACGATGATACCCCGCCCATTCCCCACACCCGTTTCAGCGGCGTCCGCCTGGCCCTGCTGCTGATCGTGGCCCTGGGCTTGTGGGTGGGGGGCATGGCGCTCCTGGTCCAGCCGGTTCTACGGGACATGGGTGAATTTTTCACCCAGGCCGCGCTGCTCACCTTCGGCGGTGCCTATGCCGTGCTGCCCTACGTTTATCAGGGGGGAGTGGAACACTACGGATGGCTGACCGGCGCCCAGATGATTGATGGTCTCGCCCTGGGAGAAACCACTCCCGGGCCCTTGATCATGGTGGTGTCCTTCGTCGGTTTCGTCGGTGCGTGGAGCAAGCAGATCTTCGGCCCCGATGCCCTGCTGCTGGCCGGAATCGCAGGTGCTTCGGTGGCGACCTTCTTCACCTTCCTGCCCAGTTTCGTCTTCATTCTGGCCGGAGGGCCGCTGGTGGAGGCCACCCATGGCGACCTCAAATTCACCGCTCCGCTCACCGGAATCACCGCCGCCGTGGTGGGGGTGATTCTGAATCTGGCTCTGTTTTTCGGTTGGCACGTCATCTTCCCCCGGGCAAGCGAGGCGGCGCCTTTTTCCGGCGGATTCGACGGATTTGCCGCCCTCGTCTCCCTCGTCGCCTTCGTCGCCCTGTGGAAGTTCAAGCAAGACATCATGAAGGTCATCGCGCTTTGCGCGCTTGCCGGCCTGATTCGGGTCGGACTGGCGTGAGGTAAGCGGATCGCCGCACGCCCCGGCGGGAATTCGCACTCCGGCTAGGTCAGCAAGCCGAACATTTCCTTCGCTGCCCCCAGCTTATCCCCCAAGCTTGGGCAATGCCGTACGTACACCAGCCGATTCTGCCCGGCCAGCCGGAAATTCCGGTTCTTCTGGATGAGGTTGACGATGGTGATGGGCTCGATGGGCGGATTGGGGCCGAATTGCACCACCAACTGGTCGGCGGTGGCATCCAGCTTGTGCACCCCCAGGGGACGAGCCAACAGGCGCATGCGGTGGGTGGCGAGCAGGGATTGCCCCTGCGGTGGCAATTCGCCGAAGCGGTCGATCAGTTCCTCCTGCAGTCCGTCGATTTCTTCGGCGCTCTCGCAGTTGGCAAGGCGTTTGTAAAGGGTCAGCCGTTCGTGGACGTCGGGGCAGTAGGCATTGGGCAGGAGGGCGGGGACATGCAGATTGATTTCGGTGGCAATCCCCAGGGGCTGGGTCAAATCCGGTTCCTTGCCCTGTTTGAGGGCCGCCACGGCGCGGTTGAGCATGTCGGTGTAGAGGTTGAAGCCGACTTCCTGCATCTCGCCGGACTGGTTTTCCCCCAGTACCTCGCCGGCCCCGCGGATTTCCAGGTCGTGCATGGCGAGGAAGAAGCCGGAACCGAGTTCTTCCATCATCTGGATCGCCTCCAGCCGCTGGCGGGCCTGCTTGGTCATGGCCTTGGCGTCCTGCACCAGGAGGTAGGCGTAGGCCTGGTGGTGAGAGCGGCCGACGCGGCCGCGCAGCTGGTGGAGCTGGGCGAGGCCGAATTTCTCCGCGCGGTTGATGAGGATGGTGTTGGCGTGGGGATTGTCGATGCCGGTTTCAATGATGGTGGTGCACAGCAGCAGGTTGGCCCGCTGGCCGGTGAAATCGCGCATCACCCGCTCCAACTCCCGCTCGTTCATTTGGCCGTGGCCGATGACGATGCGCGCCTCGGGCACCAGTTTTTCCAGCTTGTCCCTCATGTTGTCGATCGTATCGACCTCGTTGTGCAGGAAATAGACTTGGCCGCCGCGCTTGAGCTCCCGCAGCACGGCTTCGCGGATGATGCCGTCGGAAAAATTGCTGACGAAGGTCTTGATGGCCAGCCGTTTCTGGGGTGCGGTGGCGATGACCGAGAAATCCCGCAGGCCCTCCATGCTCATGGCCAGGGTACGCGGGATGGGCGTGGCCGTGAGGGTGAGGATATCCACCTCGGCGCGCAGGGACTTCAGCGCCTCTTTCTGGCGCACCCCGAAGCGGTGTTCCTCGTCGATGATGACCAGCCCTAGGCGGGCAAATTCCACGTCCTTGCCGATCAGTTTGTGGGTGCCGATGATGACGTCTATCTTGCCCTCGGCCAGCTCCTTCACGGCTTGGGCCGACTCCTTGGCGGTCTTGAAGCGCGAGAGTTCGGCGATCCTCACCGGCCAGTCCGCAAAGCGATCGGCGAAGGTCTGGTAGTGCTGCTCGCAGAGCAGCGTCGTCGGGCACAGCACGGCGACTTGCTTGCCGCCGGCCACGGCGCAGAAGGCGGCACGGAGCGCCACCTCGGTCTTGCCGAAGCCGACGTCGCCGCAGACCAGGCGGTCCATGGGCTTGCCGGTGCGCATGTCGGCGATGACGGCGGCGATGGCCTGGGCTTGGTCGGCGGTTTCCTCGAAGCCGAAGCCGTCGGCGAAAGCCTCGTAGTCGTGTTCCTTGAAGGCGAAGGCGTGGCCCTGGCGGGCGGCGCGGGCGGCATAGAGCGCCAGCAGCTCGGCGGCGGTGTCGCGGGCCTGCTCGGCGGCTTTCTTCTTGGCCTTTTCCCACTGCCCGGAGCCCAGGGTGTGTACCGGCGCCGCTTCCGGGTCGGCGCCGGAATAACGGGAAATCACATGCAACTGCGAGACAGGCACGAAGAGCTTGGCCTGGTTGGCGTAGTGGAGCTCGAGGAATTCGGTGGCTCCTTCCCCCAGGTCCAGGCTCACCAGGCCCTGGTAACGGCCGATGCCGTGGTTCTCATGCACCACCGGGTCGCCGACCTTGAGTTCGGTGAGATCTTTCAGCCAGTTGTCGAAACTGGCCTTTTTCTGGGCTTCCCGGCGGGTGCGCCGGGGGGCGCCGGCGAAAAGCTCGGTTTCGGTCACGAAAGCCAGGCCGGGCAGCGCGAAGCCGGCCTGTAGCGGCCCGACGGTGAGCGCCAGGGCTTGCATGCCGTCGAGGAATTCGGTCAGCGATGCGCAGGCCGCCGGGGCCACGCCATGCTCGGCCAGCATGGCCCCGAGGGTTTCCCGGCGCCCGGCGGTTTCGGCCAGCAGGAGCACGCGGCCGGAAAAGCCACCGGCGAAGGCTTTCAGCGCCGCCAGCGGGTCTTCCGCCCGGCGCTCGACTGCCACCTTGGGGATGGCCGTTGCTTCACCCGGCTCGCCGTCGCCGACATGCAGGCGGGGCAATGGCTTGGCCAGGGTGAAGAAGGCCTCGTCGCTCAGGAAGAGGTCGGTCGGCGGTAGCAGCGGCCGCGCCTTGTCCCCCTGCAGGAGATTGTAGCGGGATTGCGTATCGGCCCAGAAACCGGCGATGGCGCCGGCGGCGTCGCCATGGGTGACCAGCACGCTGCCGGCGGGCAGGTAGTCGAAAAGGGTGGCCGTTTCCTCGAAGAAGAGGGGCAGGTAATACTCGATGCCGGCAGAGGCGATGCCGCTGGAAACGTCCTTGTAGAGGCCCGATTTGGCCGGATCACCCTCGAACACCTCGCGGAAGCGCTGGCGGAAGCCGGTGCGCGCCTTGTCGTCCATGGGGAATTCCCGGGCTGGCAGCAGGCAGATTTCCGGCACCGGGTAGAGGGTGCGCTGGGTATCGATGTCGAAGGTGCGGATGCTCTCGATCTCGTTGTCGAACAGATCCAGTCGGAAGGGCAGCGTCGACCCCATGGGGAAGAGGTCGATCAATCCGCCGCGGATGGAGTATTCCCCCGGCGACACCACCTGGGTGACGTGGGTGTAGCCGGCCAGGGTCACTTGGCCGCGGAAGGCCTCGGCGTCCAGCTTCTCGCCCCTCTTGAAGGCGAAGGTATAGGCGGCGAGGAAGGATGTCGGGGCGAGCCGCACCACCGCCGTCGTCGCCGGCATCAGCAGCACGTCGATGGCCCCGCCCAGGGTCGCCCACAGGGTGGCGAGGCGCTCCGAAACCAGGTCGTGGTGGGGCGAGAAATGGTCGTAGGGCAGGGTCTCCCAGTCCGGCAGGAGGCGTACCCGGAGATCGGGCGCGAACCAGGGGATTTCCTCTAGCAAGCGCTGGGCATCGCCGGCGCTGGCGGTGACGACCACCAGAGGCTGCCGGCCTGCCAGACGGGCCAGGGCCAGAGCATCGGCAGAACCGGGGAGGGCAGGTAGATCGAGCCGCTGGCCGGGTTTGGGGAGGGCTGAGAAGGAGGGAAGCAGGGGGGCGTGCGGCATGAGGCGGGGGATTATACCGCCGGGGCGATCAAGGCTTGACTATCGCTGCTCGGGTCGAGTCGGTTGGATTCGCGCGGAGGGCATCCGCCCCGGAGCTGACCTTGAGCCGACTTCGCGAGCGACATTCCCGGCCAATCCGACGGATCGACATTCTGCCCCGGGAGAGAGACGAAGCGCAGGCGAGCCACCATTTTCGAGTTCAGTCTGCCGAACGTCGGTTTCCTCTTCGGCGCATGCAAATACATCACCGGAGGCGTCCGGCTGACGGACTCAAGGCTCAAAGTAAGGCGAGCCGTGCGATCTGTACTTGGGAGCGCGCCCTCAACCGCGGGAGCCAACGGGTCGGTATCGACTCTCCAAAAAGTATTGCTGGGTGTCCGTAGGCGGGTGGGTTAGATCGGCGTGGCCACGACGCGGTTGCGCCCCTGGTCTTTCGCGAGGTAGAGCGCCTTGTCAGCGCGTGCGAGGGCGACCGTTGAGTCGCCGTCTGACTGAGCTAGCTCGGTTATCCCGATGCTCATGGTCATCTGGATAAGCCGTCCCTCATAAGCCACCGGCGTCTCGGCCACTATCGTGCGCAGACGCTCGGCAAAGTGTGCTCCTTGGCTGACATCGGTGCTGACCAGGAGGATGGCGAATTCCTCGCCGCCGATGCGGCCTACGGTATCGATACGCCGCGCGTTGCTCCTCAGGATCGTGCCCAGTTGCATGAGGGCGGCGTCGCCCGCCGCGTGGCCGTGGGTGTCGTTGATATTCTTGAAGTGATCAATGTCAAGCATGAGAATCGTGGCGCGGGCTGATTCCAGGCGCTGGATGCGCACCAGTTCGTCCTCCATGCGGCGGATGAATTCGCGTCGGTTGGAGGTGCCGGTCAGACTGTCGATGGTAGCCAAGGCGCGCAATTCGGCAAGGGCGTATTCATGGGCATCGATGAGCGCGTTGGCGCTGCGGGAGAGTTGCCCGATTTCGTCGTCCTCGTGCTTGTCGGAGACCGCGACGCGAACGCCGCTGCCGGGCTCGATCTCGGCCAGGTGGGAGGCCAGTTCGACAATGGGGCGGATGATGACGCGCCGAGATACCCAGACGATCAGTACGGCTGCCAGGATGACCTGCAAGGTGATGGTGGCGAGCAGGATCTGGGTTGACGTCAGCGCTGCGGCCGTGACCTGCTCGGAATTCATGACCACGTCGATCTGGCCGATGGTGACGGTGGGATTGCTAGGCGCGTGCAAGGCGTAGCTGGTAAAGGCATTGGCGTCTGCGAACGTGGCGATCTGGCCGCCGCTGGCTACGAAACCCTGGTTCGACCGGATACGCACCGCGAGCAGCAGGGGATTGGCGAGGAGGCCATCGATCACTCCGTTGGCGATGATGGCATTTTCGGCAAACACAGCCACTTCGGCCTGAGTGCTGACGACGGAGATCAATTGTCTCTGCAGCGCGCGGCTTGCCTGCAACTGGTAGCGATAGGCGAAAGCCGCGGTCAACAGAACGGCGACAACCGCAAAGGCGGCAAGGCCGGCGCCGACGCGAAGGCCGAGCTTACGCTCGAGACTGCTGCGTCCGGGCAGTTTCATGGCGGGAATGCGTTCATTGGGTATCCCGCAATCGCAGCACGACACTCACGCTGTCGTCGGCTTCGGATGCATCGATGTAACCGATGGCCAGACGATTCGAGCGGATCGCGGCAAGCAGAAGCTTAGAATCGCCGAAGTTCGGCGGCGGTAGCACCTGGCCGCTGAATTGCAGCCGAGCCCAGTAGGCGTTGATCTGCTTGAGCGACATGCCGTTGAGCAGACGGAAAAAGCTCGCGCGCAAACTGCTGTCCTGACCGCGTTCGATGACCAAGATCGCCTCGCTGCCCGGCAGGCTGCGGGAACGGCCGAGGTAGAGATCGGATACCTGGGATGGAGTCAGTTCACGCAAGGGACTGTCGCGATGGACGACGACGAATACGTCGGCCCGTGCGGGGTCGGACAAGGCCGCCCAGCAAGGGAAAAGAAGCAGGGCGAGCAGTAGGCGGAAGCGCTTCATCAGAACAGGAAGTCCAGCGTCAGGGTCAGCTGATTCATGCTGCTTCTGCGGGTCTCGAGGGCCGGATCCTTGAACACCAGGCCGTACCCGTGAGGATCGATGCGAGTGATGTCCCACTGCACTTTCAACGCTGCCCGTTCCTGGAAATCCCAGCGCGTTCCGAAAGACAAGGTTTTCTGATCCATGCGGGTGCTGTTGAGCACGGCGATCGCCGTCGCCTGGGTGGCGCTCTGGCCAATGACGCTCCAGTCGGCCTTGGCCGAGCGCAAGCCGTTACCAGGGCGGGTGGCGCTGACGGCCATGAATGGTGTCCAGTCGCCGGTGCGATAGCCGATGGCGACGTAGCCCATCGTGCCGTGGGGTACGACTTTGTGGCTGCTCGTTGTCCTTGCCAATTCCCCCTGGATCAATAAATGACCATCGTCATAAACCGCGCCGAGTGTCACGTAGTTCATGTGGGCATTCTTGAAGGACAACTGACGGCGCAGGTCGGTCGCCTCGCTGCTGATGGCGGGCGCCAGCGAGGCCGTTGCCGTGGCGATGGTGTCGAGTCCCTGCTGCAAGGCGGCAAGCCCTCCGGCGCCCCCTGGTGCTACCTCGTTCCGGTTGGTGAAGCTTGAGTAGCCCAGTTTTGCCTCCCAGGGGCCGGTGCGACGGCTTACGGTCAGCGTCACGAGGCCATCGGCCTTGACGTCGAGCTTGCTGTCGCCAATCGGTATCCCCAGTCCCGAGCGACCCGCCTGGGCTTTGAGGCGCCATTGCGCATCCCCTTGCGGGATGAGGTAGGCAATGTCCGCACCGTCCACCGAGAACAAGGGTA
>SSTA01000035.1 GCA_009469685.1 Azonexaceae bacterium
GACCTCAAGGCCCGCAATGGGACCCTGGCCGGGAGTCGGGTCGGCGTCAAGGACTGCACGGCTATCCTGCAGGACAACCTGGCGCGGCGCAACGAGCGGAGCTGAGCGGCTTCGCGGGCGGCGTCGGACTTTGTCCGGCGCCGCCGGGAAATTCGCCGAGGCGGTTAGCCGAGCACGCCCCGCTGGGCGAGGAATTTCTCGATGATCTCCAGGCGCGATAACGGATCGTCGAGCTCCAGCAGTTTCTGCTTGGCGAGATTCTGGACCGGCAGGATTTCCGTCAGGCGGTAGCCGACCCACTCGGCATCATCGTAGCGATGCGGGGGCGCGATGCGCTCATCGCCCAATTCGTCGACGATCCGCTGCAGGAGCGGCAGCAGGCGGGCCCCGGTTTCTGGCAAGGGGGTCGATGCAGGCGGGCGCAACAGTTCGACGCGGCCCCGCAGCAAATGACCGGTATCGGGAGCGCAGTCCAGAATGCGATAGCGCTCTTCTCCGCGCACTCGCAAATTCATGATGCCCAGTTGCGGGACTTCGCAATCGACGATGCGGGCCAGCGTGCCGACCGGATGGGGCTCGGCCGGCGTACCGACTTCCTGGCCGCTGGCGATGAGGCAGATTCCGAAGCATTCATCGCTGCGCAGACAGGCGGACGCCATATCGAGGTAACGTTGTTCGAAAACCTTGATACTGAGTATTCCGCCGGGAAAAAGAACCGTTTTGAGAGGAAACAGCGGTACTTCCCGAATTTCCGGAGGCGGTGGGGCGCGGCGGAACGAGAACAGCCCCATCAGCCGGCGTCGCCCCAGGGCCGCATCAATCGGTGGGGAACGCCCACCCGGTCGAGGATGCGGGCGACGACGAAATCGACCAGATCGCCGACGCTCTGCGGATGGTGGTAGAAACCGGGGTTGGGGGGCAGGATGACCGCACCGGCTCGCGAGAGGCGCAGCATGTTCTCCAGATGGATGGCCGAGAGCGGGGTCTCCCGCGGCACCAGGATCAGGGGGCGCCCTTCCTTGAGCATCACGTCGGCGGCTCGTTCGATCAAATTGTCGGCGAGGCCCTGGGCGATGGATCCCAGGGTGCCCATGGTGCAGGGGCAGACGACCATGGCGTCCGGGGGGTTGGATCCGGAGGCCATGGGGGCGAACCATTCTTCGCGTCCGTAGACGGCCAGGCGGTCGGGATCGGCCGAGAAACGGGCAAGGAGAAGGTCGCGGGCTTCGGCAGGCCGGGCGGGAAGTTCGAGGCCCATTTCCTGCCGGGCGACGACCTGGGCGGCCTGGGAATAGAGGAGCTGAACCCGCACCCCAGCGGCCAGCAGGCATTCCAGCAGGCGCAGGCCATAGGGCATTCCCGATGCGCCGGTCCAGGCGAGGCAGAGGGTTTCAGGCATGGGCGTTCTCCGGGGGCGGCTGGTCGGCCAGCATGCGCGCCACGATAAGGCCGTTGAGCGTGCCGAAGACGACGGCCGCCGCGGCGAACAGAGGCGCCAGCAGGAAGACTCCATCATGGGGGATCAGCCAAACGCGGGCAAGGCACAACTGTCCGCCGATGTGGGCGAAGGCTGCGATGAGACTCCAGCTCACGGGGCCGAACCAACGTCGGGGCAGGTGCCGCGCGAAGGCGAGTACCGTGAGGCTGGCCACCGCACCGGTCAGGGAAAGGAAGAACCCGGGGGCGAGAAAATGCCCGAGAAGCAGGCTGCCGGCGATCACCCGCAGGCCGGTGACCCAGGCGGCGGTCGCCCAGCCATAGCGCTCCAGGACCAGGAGGGTCACGATATTGGCAAGCCCAGGCTTTACCCCGGGCAGGGGGGTGGGGATGGCCGCGTCCACCAGGGAGAGTCCCACTGCTGCCGCCGCCAGGCGGGCAATGCGACGGTCGGCGGCGGTGACCGTCAGTTCAATAACTGAGGCTGTCATAGGCTTTGGTGCGGCCGGTGATCTGGAGACTCACCCGATTGGGCGCACAGATGGCGATTTCTCCCGGCCGGCTCAGCCAACCTTGTCGCACACAGTACTGGCGGGGCCCGGGGTCGGAGACCACCCGGGCGCGGCCGGGTTCGACGGCGATGACCGTGGTACCCAGGGGGCCGGCCACTTCGACCCGACGCCGGGCGTGAAGATCGAGCTGGGCGAAGATGGCTCCCTCCTGCCGGATCACCGCGCGGTCGGCCAGACCCCCCTGCCAAATCAGGGGCAAGGAGGCGCCGACCGCAATGGCGGCTCCGACGATGAGACTCCAGTCTCCGGGTCGTAGGAGCGCCAACCAGGGGGCTAGGCGGGAAATGATCCCGGAGGGCGGTCGGGACGCCATGGCGATGCCGGGATCGTCGGCCTCAACCGGCACCCGCCAGGGCCCGGTGGCGGATCAGCACCCGGGCGCGGTCGCGAAATTCCCGGCCCAGCCAATCGGCGATGTGTACCGAACGATGCTGGCCGCCGGTACAGCCTATGGCCACCGTCAGGTAGTTCCGATTGTCGCGGATGTAGGCGGGCAGCCAGGTCGCGACGAAGCGACGGATGTCCTCGCGCATCGAGCGGACTTCATACTGGCTCTCCAGAAAATCGATCACCGGGGCGTCGAGTCCCGTCAGAGGGCGCAAGGCCGCATCGTAGTAGGGATTGGGCAGACAGCGCACGTCGAAGACCAGGTCGGCGTCCAGAGGAACCCCGTGCTTGAAGCCGAAGGACTCGAACAGCAGGATGAGTCCGCGTCCCGGTTCGGCATCGATGAATTGGCGTACCCAGTCGCGCAGGGCGTTGGCCTTGAGATCGCTGGTGTCGATGCGATGCCCCAGGGATCCCACCGGATCGAGGAGTTCCCGCTCCAGCCGGATGGCTTCCTCCAGGGTCCGTCCCTCGGACGCCAGGGGATGGCGCCGCCGGGATTCGGAATAGCGTTTGAGGAGGGTATCTTCCTTCGCGTACAGGAACAGGAAGGCGAAGCGGTCGCACTCGTCGCCCAGGGTCTTGAGCTTGTCCTCCAGCAGGGAGATGCCGTCGCCGGAGCGCGCATCGATGCCGATGGCAACCTTGCGGATTCCCTCTTCGTTGAGCATGCGCACCAGGACGGTCAACATCACGACCGGCAGGTTGTCCACGCAGTAGTAGCCCGAATCCTCCAGGAGGTGCAGGGCGACGGACTTGCCGGAGCCGGAGAGGCCGCAGATGAGGATGAGATCCATGGTCCTCAGGATAATGAAGCCGCCTCGGGCCGGCAAGGCGGGAAATAAAAATTTGGCATAGAACGTCCTCCGCGGGCCAGATTTCTGAAGGATTTCGCTTTCGGGAAGAGCCGTAGAGCGGCGCAAGCGCAGGCGGTAACGGTTGTCGGCGCGCGCGTTTGCCGGTCTAATAGTCTTCCCCGAGGAGTTTCTCCATGCCTTGCGTCGAAATCCCCGATCTTGCAGAACTGGTTGCCCTACGCCGGGATATCCACGCTCACCCGGAACTGGCTTTCGATGAGCATCGCACCTCCGATCTGGTCGCCGCCGAACTGGAGCGGGCCGGTATCGAGGTCCATCGCGGCTTGGCCCGGACGGGTGTGGTCGGCGTTCTGCGGGCGGGGACCTCGTCCCGCAGCATCGGTCTGCGGGCGGATATGGACGCGCTGCCCGTCGCCGAACTGAACGAATTCCCCCATCGATCCCGGCATCCGGGCACCATGCACGCCTGTGGTCACGACGGTCATACCGCGATGCTCCTCGGTGCGGCCCGCCACCTCGCCGCGCAGGGGAATTTCGACGGTACCGTGGTCTTCATCTTCCAGCCTGCCGAGGAGGCGGAAGGCGGGGCGGCGGTCATGATCGCCGATGGCCTCTTCAAGCGCTTCCCGGTCGAGTCCGTCTATGGCCTGCACAACTGGCCCGGGATACCCGTGGGCGAGATGGCGGTGATGCCCGGGCCGGTGATGGCCGGCACCTGCGGCTTTGAAATTTCCGTACGGGGTCACGGCTGCCACGCCGCCATGCCCCACCAGGGCGTGGACGCCATCGTCGCCGGCAGCCAGCTTGTCCAGGCGTTGCAGACCGTGGTCAGCCGGACCCTCCACCCCTGCGATTCAGCGGTGGTCAGCGTGACCCAGTTCCATGGCGGCGAAGCCTGGAATGTCATTCCCGAGGAAGTGGTCTTGCGCGGCACCATCCGCAGCTTCAAGCCGGAGGTCCAGCAGTCGGTGGAACGGGCCATGGAACGGATCTGCAGCGGCGTCGCGGCCACCCACGGCGCCCAGATCGCGGTGCGCTTCGACCATCGCTATCCACCCACCGTCAACTCGGTTGCCGAAACCGCTTTCTGCCGAGGTGTCGCCGGCGAAGTGCTGGGGGCCGAGCGGGTGCGCGACGACGAACTGCCTTCGATGGGTGCGGAGGATTTCGCCTACATGCTGCGCGAAAAACCCGGCTGCTACGTCTGGCTTGGGAACGGACCGGGGACCGGCGGATGCACCCTGCACAATCCACATTACGACTTCAACGACGACGCCCTGGCCCTCGGTGTGGCCTATTGGGTGCGACTGGTCGAGCGCGCCTTGCCCAAGACCTGAGCGCAGTAAGGGAGATTCCATGGAAACGGTAGACTTGGTCCTGGCGGCGGCGCCCTTGTTTCAGGGCGTCGATCCCGATGCCCTGCGGACAGCGCTGACCGGTAGCCACGAACTCATGCTTTCGGGGGGCAAGACCTTGCTCGACCCGGCGGAAAGCAATAACGAAATCTTCGTGATTCTGGACGGCGAGATGCTGGTCTGCCTCGAACCCGACCCGACCAATCCCATCGTCCGGCTGGGGACCGGCGAATGCGTCGGGGAGCTGTCGATCATCGATGCCAGACCCCCTTCGGCCTATGTGATCACCGCGGGTCCCTGCCGGGTTCTGGCCATTCCCCAGGCGGTCCTGTGGAATCTCCTCGCCAGCCAGCAGCCCACCGCCTTCAATCTCCTGCGTATCCTGACCCGGCGCATCCGGGAAAACAATGCCGTCATCCTGTCGACCCTCGAATTGAGACGGGAGCAGAGCCGCAAGGTGGAAACCGACGAAGTCACCGGACTGCGCACCCGGGCCTGGGCCGACGACGTCTTCCCCCGCCAGATCGACCTCTGCGAAAGGATAGGCCAGCGCGTCTCGTTTCTGATCCTCGATATCGATTATTTCGCCAAACTCAATGACCTGTACGGCACCGAAGCCGGCGATCAGGCTTTGCGGCACGCGGGACGGGTCGTCGGCCGCAGCCTGCGGCTGAACGATTTGTGCGCCCGTTTCGGGGGGGACGAAATCGCCGTGCTCATGCCGGCCACCGAGGCGGTCCATGCCCGCCTGACGGCGGAACGCCTGCGCGGGGCCGTGGCGGCGATGCCGATGCGGCTGGCCTTGGGTCTGGACGTTTCCCTGACCATCTCCGGCGGGCTTGCCGAATGGCATCCGGGCCAGACTTTCGCCGATCTCGCCGATGCTGCCATCGAAGCCTTATGCCGGGCCAAGGCTGCCGGCCGAAACCAGATTGTGGCGGTGAAGAACGGCTCAGGCCGGCACTAGCACTCCGCCGTCCCTGCGCCGGAGCGCGCCTACCGCGAGCAGGTCGCGCACGACCCGGGTGGCGAGATCTTCGGCGGAAAGCCGCAGGTAGCGGGCATTGACCTCGTTGGCGAAGGTTAACCCGGCCAAAAAGGGGGCCACCTCGTCCCGTGCGAGGGAACGGCGTTCCATGATGGCGAAGGAGACGATCACCTTGATGGCGTGCCAGGCCAGGTGATCAAGGTTGGCCTCGAAATGGGCCAATTTTCCGAAGGCCTTGGCGAAGGCTTCGCCAACGTCCTGGAAGGGACTGCCGTGGCCCGGAATCACCCAATCCACGGCCAAGGTGGCGAGATGCTCCAGGGTCGCCCGGGTCGCCGCCAAACCGTCGGCCTGACCGAGCAACTCCGGGAAGGC
This sequence comes from Azonexaceae bacterium, assembly GCA_009469685.1. The sequence goes on from SSTA01000035.1 coordinate 5,933, forward strand.
TACGCCGAACCCGTTCTGCCAGAAGGCATCGCCGGAAATCAGGATGCGCCGCTCCGGGTTGTAGTAAACCAGGGCTTCCATATCGTGGCCGGGGGCGGCGATGGCCTCCCAGACCAGACCCCCCATTTCGAGCCGATCCCCCGCGCGCAGGGTGGCGTCGTGACTGAAGCGGGCCGACTGTTGGCCCAGGGGGGAGAGGAGCAAGGCGTCTTCGTCCCATTCAGCAACCGTTGCCGCCAGACCCCCCGGAACCACGATTTGGCAGTCGAAGGCCGTCTTGAGGGCCGCGTTCCCACCGATATGGTCGGAATGCGAGTGAGTATTCACAATACGCGAGAGCCTTCTGCCGTCGAGTACATGCCGGACCAGGGCGACCGTTTGCTCGGCGTGGGTGACGTATCCGCTATCGACGATGGTGGCTTCGTCCCCGTCGAAAAAGACGACGTTATTGGCGGAGAGCCAGCCTCGCTCCAGGACGC
>SSTA01000255.1 GCA_009469685.1 Azonexaceae bacterium
ATTTTCCCCGCAGGAAGAATCCGTCCAGCTCCGCCATCGACCATGCCAGCCAAGTAGGCCGACCGTGATTGCACTGCCCGGCTCTTTCGGTCTCTTCCATCTGGCGGAGGAGGGCGTTCATCTCCGGCAGGGTGAGCGGGCGGTGGGCGCGGACGGCGCCGTGACAGGCCATGGTGGCGAGCAATTCGTTGCGTCGGGCGGCGGCGAGCTGAGTGATCCCGTGCTCGCGCAATTCGGCGATGAGTGAGCGGGCCAGTGCGGCCGGGTCGCCGGCCTGGAGGAGAGCGGGGACCGAGCGCACGCCAAGCTGGCCGGGACCTAGCGGGGCGATGGCAAATCCGAGTTCGGCCAGGGCTTCTCCGTGCTCCTCCACCGCAGCGATGTCCAGAGGATCGGCGGAAAAAACTGCCGGGATGAGCAGGGCTTGGGTGGCGACCTGACGGGAGTCGAAGGCGGTCTTGAGTTTTTCGTAAAGTATGCGTTCGTGGGCGGCGTGCATGTCGACGACGATGAGCCCGGCGGCGTTCTGGGCCAGGATGTAGATGCCGTGGAGCTGGCCGAGGGCATATCCCAGCGGGGGCGGACCAGCGCTTTCCGTGGTGGGGAGAGCGGGCGGTTGAACGGCTGGCGTGGAGAGGGAAGCCGCTTCGACGGAGGCGCGGGCGAAGGCCAGGTACGCTGCTGCTGCAGGTTCGTTGACCGCGAGACTGCCCTGTCGCGATGGCCCGTAGGACGGTCCGCGGTAGCCCGGTGGCGGCAGGTGGCTTGCGGGCGGGGCGCCTTCGCCCAGGTCGGCGGGGGTCGGCGAAGCCGCCTGGGCCGTCGCTAGGGGATTTGCCAGGGTGCGCCCGACGGCGTGATAGACAAACTGATGCACCGCCCGGGAATCCCGGAAGCGCACCTCGGTCTTGGCGGGATGGACGTTGACGTCAACCAGGCCGGGATCAAGTCTTAGGAAGAGACAGATCTGGGGCTGGCGGTGGCCGTGCAGGACATCCTGATAGGCCTCCCGTACAGCATGGGTGAGGACCCGGTCGCGTACGAATCGGCCATTGACGAAAAGGTACTGGCCATCCTTGGCTTCCGAGGCGCGGGTGGGGTCGATGATCAAGCCCGCGAGGGCGAGGTGGTCTCCGGCCCCGGTTGCCAGAGGGCGTGCGGCCGCGACGAATTCCCGGCCCAGGATGTCGGCGATGCGGCGTTCGAAATCGGCGGGAGGGAGCTGCAGGTTGGTGCGGCCATTGTGGCTGAGACTGAAGGCCACATCCGGGCGAGTCAGGGCGATGCGTTTGACTGCTTCCGCGCAGTGGGCGAATTCCGTGCCTTCGGCTTTGAGGAATTTGCGCCGGGCCGGGGTGTTGAAATAGAGGTCGCGCATTTCCACCACGGTGCCCGCCATCAACGCGGCGGGTTCCGGGGCGGCAGCGGGATTTCCGGAGAGCTTCCAGGCGTGGGAGGCGCCGCGCTCGCGGCTGGTGAGGGTGAGGCGCGCGACGGAGGCGACCGAGGCCAGAGCCTCGCCGCGAAAACCCAGGGTGCCCACCCGCTCGAGATCCTCCAAGGAGGCGATCTTGGAGGTGGCATGGCGGGTCAGGGCCAGGGCCAGTTCGTCCTTGGCGATGCCTACGCCGTCGTCGGTGACGCGGATGCCCTTGACGCCTCCCTCTTCGAGGGCGACCTGGATGACCGTAGCCCCGGCGTCGAGGCTGTTCTCCAGCAGTTCCTTGAGGACCGATGCCGGCCGCTCGACGACTTCGCCGGCTGCGATCTGGCTGACCAGCAGGTCGGGCAGGGGGCGGATGGAGGGCATGGCGGGATTATACCTTGGGGTAGAATGGCGCATTTTCAGGCGAAGAAAGACGGGGCGCGTCTCCACCGCTTTCGGTCCTGGATTGTCCGCCTCTGTTGTTTCCCTTCCCGCGTAGGCCATGGAATTCCTCGCCCAGTTTCTCGATATCGTGCTTCACCTCGACAAGCATCTCGCCGTGATGGTCCAGCAGTACGGGCTTTGGATCTATGCCATCCTTTTCATCATCATTTTTTCCGAGACCGGCTTTGTCGTCTTTCCCTTCCTGCCCGGGGATTCGCTCCTGTTCGTCGCCGGGGCCCTGGCAGCGATCGGCGAGGGAGGGATGGACATCGGCGTATTGATGGCGGTGCTCGCGGTGGCGGCGGTTTCCGGCAATACGGTGAATTATCAGATCGGCCGCATTCTTGGGCCCAAGGTGTTCCACTGGGAGGGGTCGAGGTTTTTCAACCGCGACGCTTTGGTCAAGACCCATGCCTTTTACGAGCGGCACGGCGGCAAGACCTTGGTGATTTCCCGCTTCCTGCCGCTATTCCGGACCTTCGCTCCTTTCGTGGCGGGAATCGGCGAAATGACCTATGCGCGCTTTACCGTCTTCAACGTCATCGGTGCTGTGAGCTGGGTAGTCTCCCTCTGCCTGCTCGGCTACTGGTTCGGGAACTTCCCCTGGATCAAGCGCAACCTGTCGGTAGTCATCGTGGGCATCATCGTGCTCTCCCTGGTGCCGCTCATCGTCGGATACGTCAAGGCGCGCCAAGCCAAGGCTCCCGGCTAAGTCGCCCCCGAGGCTGCTCCTGTGCGCCGTCATTCGATGCGCTACCTCGTCTTCCTGTTGGCGGTCACCCTGGCCGGATGCGCGACCAAGATCGGTCGCGACGGTCACCGGGATACTGCCTTCGACGCCAAGTATCTCGCCAAGAGCGAAATCGACCGGATTGCCGATACCACCCGAACCGAGGTCTATGGCAGCCTCATGCTGCTGGCCGACAAGCTCTATCGCCGCAATCCGCGGGAATGGAAGAAGGTTGGATTGGCCAGCCGCGAGGAAGCGATCGAGCGGCTCAAGTGGCGGGCGGTTCTGCCGGCCGAGTTGGAAGGTCGGCGCGAAGGGCCGGCCGCCTTGCTCGCCTTCCGCGAGGATTACGGCGGTGATCGCGTCGCAGCGCTGATGCTCGGTTTGCTGACCATGGCTGATGCGGCTTTCGAATACAAGGAAGAATTCTTTCTGCTCGATAGCCTGGACGAGCAGAAGTTCTACAATTTCGCCCGCAACGTGGAAATCGCGGTCTGGAAACTGTCCGCCACGCGGGATGGATCCGGCGAGCCCCTCCTGCTCTCCAACGAACTCGACCCAGCCAACCGCAATCTGTCGTTCGAGCGCGAATTCGGGCGCCTGATCGGCATCCTGGATTTTTTCTCGCGGGTCATGGCGGATAAAAACGGACGTACCGTCACCCGCTTCACCCAGTCCCTCGCGACGGCCCTCTTTCTTCCCGTAGGCTTGCTCAAATGAAACAGATCGTCATCCTCATCTCCGGTCGGGGCAGCAATATGGAGGCGCTGATTCGGGCGCGGGACCAGGGCCAACTTCCGGCGAACATTGCTGCCGTGATCAGCAACCGCCCGGATGCAGCGGGGTTGGCAACGGCCGCCGCGGCAGGGATCGCTACCAGCGTTCTGGATCATCGTAGCTTCGCCGACCGTGATCGGTTCGACGCCGCGCTGGCCGAGACCATCGACCGTCACGCACCGGATCTGGTCATCCTGGCGGGTTTCATGCGCATTCTCGGCGAGGCTTTCGTCCGGCGCTACGAGGGGCGGCTCCTCAATATCCATCCCTCGCTGCTCCCGGCCTTCCCTGGACTCCATACCCATCGCCGGGCTCTCGAGGAGGGGGTCCGCATCCATGGCTGCACGGTCCATTTCGTGACACCGGCCCTCGACCATGGACCGGTCGTCATCCAGGCCGCCGTCCCGGTCCTCGACGGCGACGATGAGGCATCCCTCGCCGCACGCGTTCTCGTCCAGGAGCACCGAATCTTTCCGCGGGCGGTACGCTGGTTTGTCGAGGACCGTCTATCTCTCCTTTCCGGCCGGGTTTCCGTTGCCGGCGGCCAGCAGGGAGGCGCCAGCCTGACGGCGCCGGAGCTTGCCTGACGGTCATGCCCATAGCGCTTGTGGCGGCTCTGCTGGGTTCTCTGTCGATCCACGCGGCCGCGCTCTTTCTGCCCGAGGTCGATCTTTCTCCGGCGCCTGAGCCACCGCCGCTGACTGCCGAACTGATCCCGCCGCCCCAGTTGCCCGAGGCGCCTCCGGTCAAGCCGGCGGAGCCGCCGCCGAAACCCCGGCCGGTTCCGCGGCGGCCGGCCGCCGCGCCGGTGGCCGCGGCCCAGACGCCTGCAACGCCGGTGAATTCCGAACCGCAGCCGGTTCATCCACAGCCCGAACCCGCAGTCGAACCCGTGGGCTCAGCCGCAAAGACCGCGCCTTCAGCACCCGCACTTCCGGCCACTCCGGTCCTGGCGGCCAGCGGCCGCGTGCGTTATGCGGTCTATCGGGGTGACCGGGGATTCGAAGTCGGACGGGCCGAGCACGCTTGGGAATTTGCCGATGGAAATTACCGCGTCACCACCCTGACCGAGACGTCCGGCCTGGTCGCGCTGTTCAAGTCCGTCCGGGTCGAATTGGAGAGCAGTGGAACGCTCACGGCCCAGGGTTTGCGTCCGGATCGTTTCATCACCCGGCGCAACGGTGCGGAAACCCGGGAAACTGCCGAATTCGACTGGTCCGCCGGCGAGGCAGTCCTGGCTCGGGATGGCAGCCGGCGCGCCATCGCCGCGGGCGCCCAGGACTTGGCCTCCTTCTATTACCAGCTCGCCTATCTGCCTCGCCTCGACGAAGGCGTCGCCTTGACCGTCGTGAGCGGTCGCAAGGTCGAGCGTTACCGCTTCGATTCCCTCGGCGAAGAGGAGGTGACCGTTCCCGCCGGTACCTTCCGCACCCTGCACCTGCGCGTGCAGACCGATTCGGTGACCGAACTGTGGCTGGCTCCCGACCGCGGTTTGCTCCCGGTGAAAATTCGCCATTCCGACAAGAAGGGCGAGGCCTTCGAAGAACACGCCGTCGAACTGGGACGCCCATGAAAACCCGTTTTACCCCTGCTCTTTTTGCCCACGCCGAACGCCTGCTGGGCGAGCTCCTGCGCTTCGAGTATCCCGCCGATGGCGTCGTCTCCCGGTATTTTCGCGAACATCGGGAGCTGGGCCACGGAGACCGTGGCTTCGTCGCCGAATCGGTGTTTGCCGTCCTCAGGCGCCGGCGCAGCCTGGCAGCCCGCTGCGGTGCCGATGTCTCGTCCCGGCGGATGCTGCTCGCGGCGCTGGTCGTCGTCTTCGGCTGGAACCGTCGCCAGCTCGAACCCGTCTTGCGGGCGAGCGAGGCGGACTGGCTGGGAGAGGTCAAGGGATTCGATCCGGCGACTATGACCCCGGCAGAGCGCGCCGATATGCCCGATTGGCTGTTCGAGTCGCTGGTGCGGCAATACGGCGTGGAAGAAACGCTTGCCTTGGCCGCTGCGCTCAATCAGCCGGCGCCCCTGGATCTGCGGGTCAATGCTCTCAAGGCCGAACGCGCAGCCGTCATCGCCCGCTTTGCTGCCGACGGTCTCGGCGCGTTGGCAGGGGAGTTTTCCCCCTGGGCGATCCGCCTCGACGGCAAGCCGGCCGTGGCCCGGCATCCCCTCTTTCTCGAAGGCGCGGTCGAGGTCCAGGATGAGGGAAGCCAGCTCCTCGGGCTCCTGTTGGCGCCACGACGGGGCGAAATGGTGGTGGATTTCTGTGCCGGAGCCGGTGGCAAGACCCTCCTCCTCGGTGCCCTCATGAAGAACACAGGCAGGCTTTATGCCTTCGATGTTTCCGACCGGCGCCTCGCCAATCTGAAGCCGCGGCTTGCCCGCTCGGGCCTGTCCAACGTCCATCCGGTCCGCATCGAGCATGAGCGCGACCCGCGCGTGCGGCGCCTGGCCGGTAAGGCTGACCGGGTGCTGGTGGATGCTCCCTGTTCGGGCCTCGGCACCCTGCGCCGCAATCCCGATCTCAAGTGGCGCCAGGGAGAAGCGGCGATCGCCGAACTGACCGCCAAGCAGGGGGCGATCCTGACCGCTGCGGCCACCCTGGTCCGCCCCGGCGGCCGTTTGGTCTACGCGACCTGCAGTTTGTTGGCGGCTGAGAACGATGCCGTGGTCGATGGCTTCCTGGCCGAGCATCCCGCTTTCCAGCCGCTCTCCGCCGGAGACATTCTCGCCCGTCAGGAGATTGCCCTGGAAGGCGACCGCCTGCGGCTCCTCCCCCACCGTCATGGCTGTGATGGCTTCTTCGCAGCGGTCCTCGAGAGGGCGTCATGAACGACAAACAAACTCTGAAGCTGCTGTCCGAACTGTGGTCCGATTTGCGGGACCCGGATTTCGTCTGGCAAGTGCTGGCCCTGCTGATCAGTATCGGGCTGGCGGCCCTCGTTGCCCGGGCGTGGCGCAATCGTGGCGGCGAGCGGCGGGACACGATCCATGCCGCCGGTTCCCGTCTCGCCTTTCCGCTCACCGCCATGGCCCTGGTGGGCGTTGCCCAGCTTGTCCTGCGGAACTTCACCCACATCAATCTGCTCAAGGTGGCGATGCCGCTGCTGGGCTCCATGGCCCTCGTGCGCAGTGTCGTCTATGTCCTGCGGCGCAGTTTTCCCGAGGCCGGTTGGCTGGCCACCTGGGAAAGATTGCTCGCCTTCGTCGTCTGGGGCTGGCTGGCGCTCTATATCACCGACTTGGCTCCCACCGTCATCCAGGCCCTGGAGCAGGTCAGCTTTTCGGTGGGCAAACAATCCCTAGACCTGTGGATGATCCTGCACGGGCTGGTCACCGTCTTCCTCACCGTGGTCGCCGCCCTCTGGTTCGGGGGCCTGGTCGAGGGCCGTCTGATGGGCCTGCCCCACCTCGATACCAGCCTGCGCATCGTCGCCGTCCGGGTGGTGAAGGCCCTGCTCACGGTCTTCGCCCTGCTCGTCAGCCTGACTTTGGTGGGCATAGACATGACCGCCCTGTCGGTGTTCACCGGTGCGCTTGGGGTCGGGCTCGGCCTCGGGCTGCAGAAGATCGCCAGCAATTACGTGGCGGGCTTCATCATCCTGCTCGACCGTTCGATCCGTATCGGCAATCCGGTTCAGGCCGACGCCAATACTTCAGGCGTGGTGACCCAGATCACCACCCGCTATACCGTGCTGCGCAGCGGCGGGGGCGTCGAGTACATCGTTCCCAACGAAATGCTGGTCAGCAATATTGTCCAGAACCAGACCTATTCGGATTCCAAGGTGCGCGTCGCCACCGCTGTAGGCGTCGCCTACGGGAGCGATCTCGACCGCGTGCGGGAAGTCCTGGTGGAGGTCGCCCGCGCCCACCCTCGGGTGCTCGCCGATCCTTCTCCCGGCGTTGCCCTTCTGCGCTTCGGCGACAGCAGCCTGGACCTGGAACTTGGGTTCTGGATCGACGATCCGGAAGAGGGCATGGGCAATGTCCGTTCGGAAATCAACTTCGCGATCTGGCGGGCGTTCCGCGAGCACCGGATCGACATCCCCTTTCCGCAACGGGAAGTGCGGCTGCTGCAAAAAGAATAAACCCACCCTGGAGGGTGGGTCGGCGGGGCGGGGATTTCAGCGAGTTTCGGTCAGGCCCCGGTGGAAGGCAGCTTCGGCTCTTGCGCGCCGTCGTTTTTCCAGGTGGCGCTGGGCATGGGCCATGCGGGCTTCGATGCCCTCCGGCCGGTAAGTGCTGCTTCCGCCCGGTCCGGGGCGCTTGTGTCGTTCCATGAATTTCCCCTCAGAACCAGGCGCCTTGCTGACAGGCTGTGATGTCGTAGTCGATTTCGGGGCCGCGGCTGCGGATCTTGTCCGCCGTGGCGGGCATTTCGTGACGTAGGCGCTCCTTGGGGGGAAGAAGGACACGCCACGCACTGCCGGCAATGAATTCGGGTTGGCTTAGTTTATCCGCCATCTTCGTCTCCTTGTCGTGGGCAACCCGGCTACTGTAACGAGCCTCGCTGTTGCGGTCTGTCGGTCTTGCTGGGGGCTTCTGTAACGGTGGCCGAAGAAACGGTTTCCAGTTGAAACCGAACCGGGAGCACGGGCAAAAAAAACCCCGCCGGGGGAGGCGGGGTAACAGGGAGGGCTCGAAAGGGGGATTTCGAGAGGAGGGTAAATCGTCAGCGTCGGTAACGACGCATCAGGATGCGGAAGACGAACAGCACGGCCCCGGTGGCCACTCCCGCGATCACCGCGCGGAGCAACTCGGCATTGCCGTCGGCCAGCCAGTCGATGCCGCTGACGCCCAGGAAGACGCCAATGCTTTCGCTGATGGGCAGGCTGTCGCCGAGGGACATGTCAGCAGAATTTCCGGAAGGAGGTGCCGGTTTGCGAGGCATTGCCGGTCTCGCTTCCGAAGAGATAGCGCCGGGCGGCGGCGAGGAATTCGTTGCGGTTCTGGTCGTTCATGTTCTTTTTCCTGAGCATCACGTTTTGCGATGAATGCCATTCTAGGGATGTCCCCGCCAGCGGTCTGTGGCGATTGAGTGGGATGGCCGTAACCGGCCTTGATGGCCTGTGACCGATTGTGACGGTCAGTCTTGCAACTGCGGCCAGCTCAGGGTGAGACGCGCCCCGCCGAAAGGTGAGGCGTCCGCCCGGGCCGTGCCCCCGTGCAGCTCCATCACCCGGCGGGCGATGGCCAAGCCCAGGCCGTAGCCGCCGGTCGAGCGGTCGCGGGAACGGTCTAGGCGGGTGAAGGCGGAAAACACGTGTTCGCGATCCTCGGCGGGAATCCCAATGCCATCGTCGTCCACGTGGATGAAGACCGTTCCGGCGTCGGTTTCGGCTTTAACGACCACGCGCTCCTGGGCATACTTGAAGGCGTTGCGCAGCAGATTGCGCAGGGCATAGGGCAGCGCCTTGCGGTCGATGTCGGCGGAGAAATTCTCCGGTAGGGCGGTGACGTCAAGGCTCAGGTCGAGGCGTCGGCTCAGAACGCGCATACCCTCGACCTGGTCGGAAAGCCAGCCGGCCACGGCCACCCGGGAAAAATGGGGGACAGGCGCCTCCCGCTCCAGACGGGCGTAGGTGAGGCTGGTGTCGATCAGGTTGTCGAGCTCGTCAAGGTCGTCCTCCATCATGGCCCAAAGGCGCTCCCTCTCTTCGCCGGAATCCGTGACCGAAAGCATTTCGAGAGCGAAGCGCAGGCGCGCAATGGGGGTGCGCAGCTCGTGAGAGATTCCGGAAGACAGTTCCTTGTGGGTGGCGATGAGCTGCTGGATGCGCTCGGCCATGCCGTTCAAGGTGTAAGCCATGGGCGCGAAAAGCTGACTGCGGGCTGTCGGAGCGCGGGCCTCCAAATTACCGTCGCCGAAATCCCTGGCGGTCTGGCGGAGTGCCTCGAGGTCGCGCCACACGGGCCGAATCCAGAACCAAAGCGCAATCGCGAAGATGACGCCGATCAGGCTCCAGGTCAGGAGCCGCAGGCGCAAATCCAGGGGAATGCGCTCCTGGATCTCCTGATTGCGACTGGCGGCCAGGGGGCCAACCACCAGGACCTTGCTGGTATTGCCGAGGCGGTGATACATCACCTCGCCGTCGTGGTCGATGGCGATGTCCCCGGCATCGAGCTTGAGCACTTGTGCCGAGGTGAGGACGCGGTCGAGGGAGATGCGCTCGACGATGTCGAGGCGGTAGGAGAAGCTGTCGTCCAGGGTCTTGAGCTGCTTCTCCCACGATCCCCGGGGGTGGCGGAAGAGTTCGTTCTCGATCAGCGTGATGGTGCCGCGCATGAAGCGGCGGGCATAGTCGTCGGTGATGCCGCGCTGGGCCGTGGAGATGACGAAATCGGCTGTGAACGCGATGGCCACGAAGGAGCCCATCGCCAGCAGGTAAAAATTGAAGAAGAGCTTGGAGAGGCTGTAGCGGCCGCCGCGCCAGCGCGGCATCGGGACTCGAAGGAGTGAGCGCTGAGCCCTCTGGCCGGAACTTGGTTCAGTTCCAGTCATGTTTACTGAACAGATAGCCCTTGCCGCGTACCGTCTTGATCCGTGTGGGGTTTTCCGGGTCGTCGTTCAATTTCTTGCGAAGCCGGGAGATGCGGGCATCGATCGAACGATCCAGGCCATCGAAGCCAATGCCCCGCAACTCTTGAAGCAGGTCGTCGCGGGAGAGAACATTGCCGGCGTGGCAGGCAAGCAACCAGAGGAGGTCGAATTCGGCGGTGGTCAGATCGATGTTCTGGTCGCCGAGACTTGCGGTCCGGGTCGCCTGGCTGATGCGGAATTGTCCGAACACTTTCTCCTCGCCGGCGGAGGCCGAAGGTTCGGTTGCCGACGGGACGCGGCGCAGCAGGGCCTTGATTCGGGCGAGCAAAACCCGCGGCTGGACGGGTTTGGCGATGTAGTCGTCGGCGCCCATCTCGAGGCCGAGAATCTGGTCGAAATCCTCGTCCCGGGCAGTGAGCATGAGGATGACGCCGCGGTAGGCATGGCGCACGGCGCGACAGACTTCGAAGCCGTCCTTGCCAGGGAGCATCACGTCGAGGATGACCAGGTCGGGTTGTTCGGCAAGGATGCGGGCCTCGGCTGTATCGCCGCGCCCCTCGATGGCGACCTCGAAGTCGTTGCGGGTCAGGTATTCGGACGTCAGTCCGGCCAGGCGTTCGTCGTCTTCGACGAGGAGAATGCGGGCGATCATCCGGTTAGTTTAACTGCCTCGGCGCTGGGTGCAAAACCCTGGTGGACAAAGGGTATCGGGAGTAGAGGCCGTGGCGTAGAATGAATCGTCCAGACTTTCCCGGAGGCTTCGTGTCATTCTTGTTTCCCGGCGTGTTCGATTTGCCCTGGTGGGGCTATGTATTAACGACTCTTGCGCTGACCCACGTAACCATTGCCGCGGTCACCATTTTTCTGCATCGCTGCCAGGCTCACCGCGCCTTGGAACTTGCACCGCTGCCCTCCCATTTCTTCCGCTTCTGGCTTTGGTTAACCACCGGAATGATCACCCGGGAGTGGGCGGCGATCCACCGCAAGCACCACGCCAGGTGCGAAACCGCCGACGACCCTCACAGCCCTCAAGTCCTGGGTCTCAATCGCGTGCTGTGGGGCGGGGTCTTTCTCTATGTGCGCGAGTCCCACAATGCGGAGACCCTGGCCCGATTCGGTCAGGGCACGCCGGAGGACTGGATCGAACGCAATCTCTATACGCCGCTTCACAAGTATGGCGTCGTCCTCATGGCCCTGATCGACCTCGCCCTCTTCGGTCCCCTGCCGGGGGCGCTGATCTGGGGCGTGCAGATGATCTGGATTCCCTTCTGGGCTGCGGGGGTGATCAATGGGATCGGTCACTACTGGGGTTACCGCAATTTCGGGTGTGCCGATGCCTCCAGCAACATCGTCCCCTGGGGCATTCTCATCGGTGGCGAGGAACTGCACAACAACCATCATGCCTTTGCCACCTCGGCCAAGCTATCCAACCGCTGGTACGAATTCGACATCGGCTGGCTCTATATCCGCATCCTGGCGATCCTCGGTATGGCACGGGTCAAGAAGGTCGCGCCGACACCCCGTCTGGTCGCGCCGCGACCGGTAGTCGATCTTGCCACCCTGCAGGCGGTCATCGCGCATCGTTACGATGTCCTTTCCCGCTATGCAAAATACCTGCGTGAACTCTACCGTCAGGAGATGGATGGCCTTGCGGACCGCACCCAGTTCAGGGGACTCCGCCGCTGGCTGGAGGTCGATGCCCGCGAGGTTCCCGCCGATCTGCGGGCGCGGCTTGATGCTTTGTTGGCGCGGAGCCAACCCCTGGCTACCGTTTATTCCATGCGGGAAGAGCTGGCTGAAATCTGGAGCCGCACCAATGCCAGTGCGGAGCAACTCGTGAAAGCGCTCCAGGACTGGTGTGGTAAGGCCGACGCTTCGGGGATCGCCCAGTTGCGGGAAATGTCCCTGAGATTGCGCAGCTATGCGCCGGCTTGAGTGCCGGTTTCTGGCCGCAGTACCGGTTCGGGCCTGGTTTGCAACTCTGGCGCTGGGGACCTGGGGCTTGGTCGCGGTGGGCTTGGAACTGCAGGCCCTTCTGCGTCTGGCGCCCTGTCCGTTGTGCATTTTCCAGCGGATACTCTACCTGGCGATAGGATTTCTCGGGCTGGTGGGCTTTCTCCTCCCGACGGTCCGCCTCGTCTGGTGCGCCCTGGTTGCCCTGCTTGGACTGGGGGGGGCGGCAGTGGCGGGCTACCAGAGCTGGATGCAGGCATTTCCCCAACTTGCCACGGAGTGCGGCTACGCCGAACCCAACGCAATCGAGCGCCTGGTCGATTATCTGGGTATGCAATGGCCTGGACTCTTTCTCGCTACCGGATTCTGTACCAGCCGCGATTGGGAATTCCTCGGGTTGTCCATGGCCAACTGGTCGTTCTTCGTGTTTCTTGGCTGTGCGGGGCTTGCGCTCGCGCTGGCCGTCCGCCGCGGGCAATAAAAAACCCGCCGGAAGGCGGGTTTTTCTACAAGGGAGGGACTTACTTGAGTTTCACTTCCTTGAAAGCCACATGCTTACGAGCCTTCGGATCATACTTCACGAACTCCAGCTTCTCAGGCGTCGTGCGCTTGTTCTTGGAGGTGGTGTAGAAGTAGCCGGTGCCGGCAGTGGATTCCAGCTTGATCTTTTCGCGACCGCCTTTAGCCATTTCGCTCTTCCTTTATCAATCAGACTTCGCCACGGGCTCGCAGATCGGCCAGGACGGCGTCGATGCCGTTCTTGTCGATGATGCGCAGGCCGGCGTTGGAAACGCGCAGGCGGATGAAGCGGTTTTCACTTTCAACCCAGAAACGGCGGTATTGCAGGTTGGGCAGGAAGCGGCGCTTCGTTTTGTTGTTGGCGTGGGAAACGTTGTTCCCGACCATCGGGCTCTTGCCCGTCACTTGGCAGACTCGCGCCATGATGGGTGCTCCAGTTCCGGTAATTCGTTAGAGGAAAGCCCGCAATTCTAACGAATAAGCTTGTGTCCGATCAAGCGTTTTTTCGGACTCAGAGCAGGCCACGCTCCGAGAAGGAGAGGGCCTGAGCGGTGCCGGCGACGATGAAATGGTCGAGAACCTTGACGTCCACCAGAGTCAAGGCATCCTTCAGGCTACGGGTGAGGGACTCGTCGGCCCGCGAGGGTTCCGCCACCCCGGAAGGATGGTTATGGGCGAGGATGACTGCGGCGGCATTGCGGGCGAGGGCCGCCTTGACCACTTCCCGGGGGTAGACGCTGGTGCCGGTGAGGCTGCCGCGGAAAAGCTCCTCGGCGAGGATGAGGCGATTCTGGGCGTCGAGCCAAAGAGCGACGAAAACTTCGTGGGGGCGGCCGGCGAGGTGCAGGCGCAGCCAGTCGCGCACTGAGGCAGGGGACGTGAACGCGTCCCGGCCGGCGAGATCCTGGGCCAGCGCCCGGCGAGCCAGTTCGAAGCTGGCCTTCAACTGGGCTGCCTTGGCGACGCCGATTCCGGGAACCTGGGCAAGATCGGCCAGTGGCGCCTCGACCAGGGCCTCCAGGCGCCCGCGGTAGCGCTGCAGGAGATCCCGGGCCAGGTCGACGGCGCTCTTTCCGCGGACGCCCACCCGCAGATAGATGGCGAGCAATTCGGCGTCGGAGAGGGCCCCGGGGCCGAGTTTGAGGAGCCTCTCCCGGGGGCGCTCGCCCTCCGGCCAGTCGGTGATGGCCATGGGATTTCCAGTAGAATGGATTGCATCCCATTCTAGCGGCAAGACAATGGAATTGCAGGACAAAAGCATCGTTCTCGGCGTGACCGGCGGCATTGCCGCCTATAAGGCGGCGGAGCTCTGCCGCCTTCTGGTCAAGGCGGGCGCTCACGTGCAGGTGGCCATGACCGAGGCGGCGACCCACTTCGTGACGCCGACAACTTTTCAGGCGCTCTCCGGCCGGGCCGTGTTCGTCGATCAATGGGATCCGCGCATGCCCAACGGCATGGCCCACATCGATCTGTCGCGGCGGGCCGACTGTATCGTGGTGGCCCCGGCATCGGCGGATTTCGTCGCCCGCGTCGCCCTGGGGCTCGCCGACGATCTCCTGACCACCCTGGTGCTTGCGCGGGATTGCCCGCTGCTGGCAGCGCCGGCCATGAACCGCCAGATGTGGGAAAACCCTGCCACCCGTCGCAACGTGGCGACTTTGCTCGACGACGGCGTCCGCATTCTTGGTCCGGCCAGCGGCGAGCAAGCCTGTGGCGAGGTGGGCGCAGGACGCATGCTGGAGCCTGACGAAATTTTCGAGGAAATGCTGGCCTTCTTTGTGCCCAAGGTTCTTGCGGGCTGCCGGGTGTTGTTGACTGCCGGGCCCACCTTCGAGGCCATCGATGCGGTACGCGGCATCACCAATCTCTCTTCCGGCCGGATGGGCTACGCCGTTGCCCGGGCGGCGCGCCGCGCCGGCGCTACGGTGACCCTGGTCTCGGGCCCGGTGGAATTGCCTGCGCCCGTCGGCGTCGAGCGCATTGCGGTCCGCAGCGCCCTGGACATGCATCGGGAGGTGATGGCCCGTGCGGCGGATTGCGACGTCTTCATCGGTGTCGCCGCGGTGGCGGATTACCGCCCGGCGGCGACGGCGGGCCACAAGCTCAAGAAGGATGCCGGCGGCGTACCGCCGGTGACGCTGGTGGAGAATCCGGACATCCTCGCCGCAGTCGCCGCCCTGCCGCGGCCGCCGTTCTGCGTGGGTTTCGCGGCGGAGAGCGGAAATCTGGAAGAGTACGCCCAGGTCAAGCGGACCAAGAAAAAGGTGCCCCTGATCGCCGCCAACCTCATCCAGGACGGCTTCGGCGGCGACGACAACCGCCTGGTCCTGGTGGACGATGCCGGCGTCCACCCTCTGACTCCGGGTGCCAAGGATGTCCTTGCCCGGCAGCTGATCGAGCACATGGCCAAACTTCTGGAAGAGCGCTGATGCACCGTATCGACGTCCGCATACTCGATTCCCGTCTCAGGGAATCGCCGCCCCATTACGCCACCCCGGGTTCCGCCGGTCTCGACCTGCGGGCCTGTCTCGAGACCCCCGTGCACCTGCCTCCGGGAGGGACGATCCTGGTGCCGACCGGGATGGCCGTCCACCTGGCCGATCCCGGGCTGGCGGCGATGATCCTCCCGCGCTCCGGCCTCGGCCACAAATACGGCATCGTGCTGGGCAATCTGGTGGGGCTGATCGATTCCGACTACCAGGGGGAAATCATGGTGTCGGTGTGGAACCGCGGACGCGAGAGCTTCACCCTCAACCCCCTCGACCGCATCGCCCAGCTCGTGGTGGTGCCGGTCCTCCAGGTGGGCTTCAACGTGGTGGACGAATTCGAAGTCTCGGTCCGGGGCGAGGGGGGCTTCGGCAGTACCGGCAAGTCGTGAAGGCGCTGCTGGCCGGCCTCGCTTTCTTCGCTGCCGGTGCGGCCGGCGCAGCGGAGGACGCCGCATACGCCCGCGGCGAAGAACTGGTCATGGGCCGCTGCTTCCTCTGCCACGGCGCTTCCGGGGACAGCTCCAGCCCGCTTTATCCCAAGATCGCCGGCCAACATCCGACCTATCTCTACAAGCAGATGCGTAACTACCTCTCCGGCGAGCGGGAGGGGACCGATATGCGCAAGGCCTTGGCCGAGCTGAGCGATGCGGACCTAAGAGCCCTCGCCACCTACTACAGCCGCCAGCCGACCACCCGCGGCAATTCGTCCTATCCCCAGATGCGCGAGGCCGGCGAGCGCCTTTTCCGGGAGGGAAATCCGGCCACTGGCCTGAAACCCTGCAAAGAATGCCATGGCGACGAAGGCGGCGGCACCGACAAGACTCCCCGCCTCGCGGGCCAGCATGCCCTCTATATCGAAACCCAGTTGAGCCTGTTCGAGGAAAGGCGGCGCACCAACGACAACGAGAAGATGCACGATGTCGCCAAGCGCTTGTCCATCGACGAGATGCGCGCCGTCGCCGAGTACTTGCGGGGGCTGTGAACCGGTCGACGAAGGGACTCCGGAAGCGTATCGCAGAGCTCCGTATGCAGGTATCTACATAGGTGAGCCCTTTGCGGGCTGTTCCGCTCCCTGCTCCCGGCGGGGCAGGTGTTCAGTCCTGGAGCGCAGGAATCCCGGCAATACCCTTGGAGTTCATGGGGTTATGCGCAGAGGCCGCGGTCGACGAGATCGGCCCATTCGGCGTCGGTAAAGAGGCGCGACCGGGAAATGAAGGACTTGCCCTCCGGGCGATCAAGCGAAAAATCTCCCCCGCCGTAGCAGTGTTGCAAGTCGATGATCACCTGGGTGTGCTTATGGAACTCGTAGTGCGACTTGCTGATGTAAAAGGGGCATCCGCCGATTTCTCCAAGAAGCTCGTCGTTTCCTGAAATGGTGATTTCGCCTGGCAACAGGCAGTTGGGGACGCTGTTGTCGCAGCAACCCCCCGATTGGTAGAACATGAGGGGCGAATTGTGTTTCTTTTTCAGGTAGTCGATGAATTCCAGTGCCTCGACCGTGGCGGTGACGCGTTCGACCATGGCGGCCTCCAAAGAAAAAAGGGGCGGTCACCCGCCCCCCTGATATGACCAACCGATCTTCCCGGGCGAACTCAGAAGAAACCCAGCTTGTTCGGGTTATAGCTGACCAGGATGTTCTTGGTCTGCTGGTAGTGGTCGAGCATCATCTTATGGGTTTCGCGGCCGATGCCGGATTCCTTGTAGCCGCCGAAAGCCGCGTGCGCCGGGTAGGCATGGTAGCAATTGGTCCACACCCGGCCGGCCTTGATGTTGCGGCCCATGCGGTAGGCGCGGGCGCCGTCGCGGGTCCACACGCCGGAACCCAGGCCATAGACCGTGTCGTTGGCGATCTCCAGGGCTTCCGCCTCGTCCTTGAAAGTGGTCACGGCGAGCACCGGGCCGAAGATCTCCTCCTGGAAGATGCGCATCTTGTTGTGACCCTTGAACAGCGTCGGCTGGATGTAGTAACCCTCGGACAGATCGCCGCCCAGATGGGCGCGCTCGCCGCCGATCAGGCAC
>SSTA01000256.1 GCA_009469685.1 Azonexaceae bacterium
AGGCATAAGTATGAGGCCGAGAATACAACCAGTATCAATTACCTCGCGCCTTAGACGTATCTAACGTTCCTGCTGCAGCCTCCTTGGCATGCTTGACATAAATGATGGCCTTGACCAGATGACTTGCCTCCCTTCTAACACTGACCAACTGCGTCTCGGTTTCCTCCACGATTTCCTTGGCCCATTCCGGCGACAGCGTCTTAAGCTTCGAGAGGGTGTAGCCGTAGGAGTCTTTGGGCTTGATGATCTGCCGTCTGATTGGCTTCCGATCTCCCTTGGCCGATGATCCATACCATTTGACCTCGGTCCAATCTGCACGGATGGAGTTGCCCTTCACGATGCATCGTACTTGGAGTCGACATTTGCTCTCCCAGCCAGGTAACTTATTTTCCATTTCATAGACGTACTTCCAGTATCTATCGACGATGGCTTTACCCTCGTTGTATAGCTGTTCGATACGCTGCTGGAGTAACACGATAGCGTGATCGTGACAGGCAATTTCGATTGTTACTTCAGCCATGTTGAATTGCACCCTTTACGTTGTGCAATCGGCTGCCACATTGCTCCAACAGCCAGTCTACAGATTGGGCAAATAGAGTTGCTAACGTATGCATAGGAGCAATCCGCCCCCAGATTGCTCCTCCCGATTCCTGCTGCCATTCATGCTTTGACGTGCCGGAGTTGCACCTGCGATTGACGACGAACCCACCCTCGCGGTGACCGCAGGAGGCGTATTCATAGGCGCTTTCCGGGGCGCATTTGCTCAGAGTGTTTTTGACTTTCTGATAGCCCATATTTCTACTCACCAAGTGTCCTAACGAAGCCTGCATCGATCAGATCGCGCTACACGCAAAGTGATTGGCAGCCCTTCACACTATCAAATGGAGTACTGAATTCGAGGGTGAAAAGCGCACAGTTTGTGCGCTTTTCACCCTCGTTTTGAGGATCGCGATTGCTATGTTGCCTAACGGTGCACTAGCAGTCGGCAAGACGGATTCAACCGCCGAAAATATGACCAGTTGTTCTCTAACAGTCGACTGGCAGAGCACTGTGGTGCCACACATTTGTGGCGATGACTCGCGGCGCTGTGCCGCCTCACAGGAGGTCGACTTGAACATTCTTGGCATCGATATCGGGTATTCCAATCTAAAACTCGCCTACGGCAAGAAAGGCGCAAGCCCGACAACCGTTCTTCGTCCAGCCGGTGCAGCTCCCACGGATCGCTTTAGCTCGCGATTCGACGGGAAAGCTCAGGAGGATTTTCTCCACGTTCAGGTAAATGGAGAGCCCTTTATTGCCGGAGTTTCCCCAGACAGGGCCGAACTGTGGAGTCGTTCGCTGCATGCGGACTATCCCTCCAGTGCGTCGTACCAGGCACTCTTTCACGCGGGTCTGCTGCTGTCTGAAATGGAACACATCGACACTCTGGTAACTGGTCTGCCTGTCACCCAATACCTTGATGAAGACAGGCGAAAAGCCGTTACGGACAAGATGCGTGGCAACCATCAAGTCACCCCGAAGCGATCTGTTTCTGTCGAAGCAGTCAAGGTAATCCCTCAACCGGTAGGTGGATTCCTTGATTTCATTGCAGGTGGCACCGCAGATGTAGAAGATGCCCGCGTGCTCGTGATCGACCCAGGCTTCTTTTCTGTCGACTGGGTTGTGATCGCTGAATCGGACCTGCATCGTCAATCCTCCGGGACTTGCCTGGAAGCCTCGTCAGTCGTGCTTGAGGAAGCCTCCCGACTGATTGCCAAGGATCATGGCTCCAACGTCAGCACGGAGAAATTGGAGAACGCCATCCGCAGCGGCAAACCGGATGTTCTCGTTCTCGGCCAGCGCGTCGAGCTTGCCCCGTATATCGATCAGGCGACGAGTAAAGTTGCACCGGTTGTCATCGAATCGATACAGAAATCCTTGCGCAAAGAGAGCGAGTCTGCCGACCGGGTTCTTCTTGTGGGCGGTGGGGCAACGTTCTTTCAGAGTGCGGTAGCGGCGGCATTCCCTCAACTATCTGTAGCGACAACCAAGGATCCAGTGTTTTCAAACGCCCGTGGCTTCTGGTTCATGGGGGCATCACTGTGACGTCGATCCGGATTCTGCTGAGTGTGACTGAAGGGAGTCCGGAACTCTATGCTGACCTGATCAGCG
>SSTA01000257.1 GCA_009469685.1 Azonexaceae bacterium
GAAGCGCAGTAATGCGTTAAGCTAACCAGTACTAATTGCCCGTGCGGCTTGATCCTATAACCTTGAATCACCATGACAACTCATGGCGCAATCACACAACCTTCTACCGTTTAACGTTTGACGGCTCAACCCCGCCAAACGCACAAGTTACGCTTGGCGACCATAGCGTTTCGGACCCACCCCTTCCCTTCCCGAACAGGACCGTGAAACGAAACCGCGCCGATGATATTGCACATCCCGTGTGAGAAAGTAGGTCATCGCCAGGCTCCCTATAAACCCCCCCTAGCGGCTGCTACGGGGGGTTTTCCTTTTGATGATGGCGATGATGGGTTCGATCCATCGCGCAAATCGGCGACGGTGAGAGGGCCATGACAGATTTCAGGGACTACGGAGACGGCATATTTGCCTTCGATTCGGGTTACGTTCGCCCGCTCCTGGCAGCCATTCACATGGTTGTGGAGCGGGGTCGAGTTGCCTTCATCGACACCGGGAGCAATCAGTCATTGCTTGTCGCCCTGGAGGTGCTTAAGAGGCTGGGTTTATCGTCGGATGCCGTCGATTGGGTCGCTCTGACGCATGTGCACCTGGATCACGCCGGTGGCGCGGGTAGTTTCATGCGCGCCTTCCCCAAGGCCAGTCTTGCGGTCCACCCTCGGGGAGCAAGACATATGGCCGATCCCGAGAAATTATTGGCGGGAGTCGCGGCAGTCTACGGGGCTGAATACGTTGAGCGTGTTTACGGGGAAATCCTCCCGATCCCGGAACATCGCATCGTGGCGCTGGAAGACGAGGAGTCGTTCTTCTTGGCTGGTCGTAAGTTCAGATGTCTCGATACCCCGGGGCATGCGCGGCATCATATGTGCATCGTCGATGAGGCTACGGGAGGGGTGTTCACTGGCGATACCTTCGGGCTTTCCTACCGCGAAACGGATGTGGCGGGGCAACCATTCCTGTTTCCGACGACGACCCCCACGCAATTCGATCCCGATGCGCTCGAGCGATCGATCAGGCGCATCGTCTGCCTCGCGCCCCCGGCGGTCTATTTGACGCATTACGGCAGACTGGCTGATCCCGGCCTGTACGTGGACGATCTCTTGCGCCGCATGCATGCTCAGATCGCCTTGACGATGGCGCAGGACGGGGACGGAACTGGTCAGCACGATGCACTCAGGGCCGCTCTGGAACACTTTCTCTTGAGCGAACTCAGGGATCACGGATGCACTATGGATCCGGCGGCGATACGCGCAATCTGGGAAACCGATATTGAGCTCAATGCCCAGGGCCTTCTGTACTGGCGCAACGGTCTCGTGAAGCGCTGAGGCTCACTCGCTTGCAAGGCCGTTCATGATTTGAGCCGCCGCGACCAATCCGAATACCGCGGTCACACACACTGACGAGCCGTATCCTGCACAGCTCAGTCCGTTCAGTCCATCTGCCGTGCAGACATCGTCAAGACGAGGTCGGCGTACAGGTTCTTCGGAAAAAACTGCCGAAATTCCGAAGCGCTTTCCCGCTTCCCTGGGAAATCCACAATGGCGGCGCAAATCCGATCGCACCCGCGCCAACAGGGGGTCTTGCACCGTGCGGCTCAAGTCGTCGACGCGCACCCGAGTGGGGTCGATCTGGCCGCCTGCGGCACCCACAGTGACGAGCCGGATTCCATTGCTTCGGCAATAAGCCGTGATCGCCACTTTTGCGCGTACCTGATCGGTCGCGTCGATCACCGCATCAAGGGAAGGCTCGAGCAGGTCTGCAATATTCTCGGGCGTCGCGAATTCTTCCTTCTGGCACACCTGACAATTCGGATTGATCTCGGCAATTCGCTCGGCCATGGCGCGGACCTTGGCCTTGCCAAAATTGGAATCGAGGGCGTGGATCTGGCGGTTGGTGTTCGATTCCGCCACCATGTCGAGATCGACCAGAAGCAGGGCGCCAACGCCGCTTCGCGCCAGCGCTTCAGCGGCCCAGGATCCGACTCCCCCGATACCGACCACCGCTACCTTGGCGCTGGACAGCCGCGTCGCTCCCGCCGTACCGTAAAGGCGAGAGACGCCGCCAAAGCGACGCTCCACGTCGACGGCCATCACGATTCGATGGTCTTGCGGATCACCGTATTAAACGGGAGGATCCACTCGGGCGCGAATTGGTTGTCGCAGGCATTCACTTCTGCGATTGCGCGCAGTACTGACCGGTTCTTGCCGCGATGAATGTGTTTGAGCATCACGGCTTCGAAAGCATCGACGATGCTGAGAATCTTGGCGCCGGGGCAAATCTTCGATGCCGGGAGCTGTCCCGGGTATCCCTTGCCGTCATGCATTTCGTGATGTTGGGCAATCATTTCGGCGGCGGCTTCCCAGCCGGGAATGCGCTGCAGGAGTCCCGCGCCGTATCCCGGATGATTGCGTAGCGCGATTCGATCATCGTCGGTCATCTTGCCGACCTTGAGCCAGGTCGACTCCGGAAGGAACATCATGCCGACATCGTGAAGATAGACGGCGGCCTCCAACTGAACCGCATCGACCGGGGACCCGGCCGCGCGATTGGTTTCGAGGGCAAGTCTCAGCACGCGCATTGTTCTTCCCTTGAACAGCGGCGAGCGACTTTCGAACTGAAGGGCCAGTGAGCGAAAGAACTGCAGATCGGCGGGAGCGTTGCGGTGATCGGCCGGCGGGGGAGTGACCTTGGGGCTTTTCGACGAGAGAGAACCGATGACCGGTGGAAAACCGGTGACCGATTCGATCAATTGCCTGCTGTGGTCGTCGATCTCGTTTCCCGGTGCCGCGGCGAGACTTTCCAGTCCATTGACCAAGGCGAGCAGCCGCAGGTTGTCCAGAGACTTACCTGTCAATAACCCGTCGGTTGCCAATTCCAGGCGATCGATCGCCAGCAGCAGCGTTTCACCGAGCAAATCGGAGAAGCCGATTTCCCCTTCTCTGAAGCGTGATAGAACGGTCTCAATCGGGTGGGCGATGGCAACCGCGAGGTCAAACTTGCACAGCGCAGCATCGCCCTTGACGTTGTGTATGGCGCGGAAAAGATCGGCAATCAGTTCGCGATCCTGCGAATTCTTCCGTAGGCGCGTGACATCCCGTTCGATCTCGGGCGCGCGGTCTCCCAGGGCATCGGCGAACTCCTCCAGGGCTTCGCGATCATTGACGGTGGGGGCAATGATTGATCGCACATCCATCGGGTGTTTCTCCAATACCAGGTAACAATCGGGGAAGTGTAGCCGAAAGCTTGGCAAGAGCAGAAGAGAAGCGCTGGATTGGAAATGCTGGCCAATAGCGTGGCGTCAAGAGATGAGTCTTTCCTGATGCGCCAGGACGGTCCTGGCTTATGGGAGCAGGGGTGTTGGGAGCAGGGGTTGCCGGGAAGGTCTGTGGAGGGCACAATCTCCGGCTGTCATTTCGCGGGGACTTTCAAGTGTTTGCCATCGTACAGGCTGCCGGCTGGCCAATCTGGCCCCTACTGCTGGCTTCTATCATCGCCGTCGCCCTCATCATCGAGCGTCTTGTTGCCCTGCGCCGCAGCAAGGTCGCTCCGGGGGGACTGCTTCAGCGGGCGGTGGGGGAGTACAAGCGGGGAGGAAACAATGACAAGCTTGTCGAAGAAATGGAGAAGCATTCTCCCCTGGGACGCGTGCTCGCCGCAGGCTTGCGCAATGTCACCTCTTCCCGGGAAATCATGAAAGAGTCGATTGAGGAAGCAGGCGCCGCGGTCGCCCACGACCTTGGCCGTTACCTGACCACCCTGGGTACGATCGCCTCCATCAGTCCGCTGATGGGGTTGTTCGGCACCGTGGTCGGGATGATCGAAATTTTCGGCTCCCAATCTCCCACCGGCGCCAATCCAATGCAACTGGCGCATGGCATTTCCATTTCTCTCTACAACACTGGGTTTGGCTTGATCATCGCCATCCCAAGCATGATTTTCTGGCGCCACTTCCGGGCTCAGGTCGACAGCTTCGTGGTCGAGATGGAGCAGCAGGCCGTGAAGCTTGTCGAATACATGCATGGCGACCGCAAATGAATTTCCAGCGCGGCCGCACTCGGGAAGAGCCGGAGATCAACTTGATCCCCATGATTGACGTCCTTCTGGTCATCATCATCTTCCTCATGCTCACCACGACGTACGCCAAGTTCTCTGGCCTGGAAATCAATCTGCCGACGGCCGAGGCCAGCAAGCAACCCGAAAAACCCAACGAAATCGACGTAGCCGTGACGGCTACAGGCCAAGTCCTGGTCAATAAATCGCCGCTCGCTGCGAGTGACGTGAAATCGATCGCCGAAGCCTTGCGCCGGGCCGCTGGCGACAGGAGCGATCCGGTTGTGGTAATCAACGCCGATGCGAAGGCGACCCACCAGAGTGTGGTGGATATCATGCAGGCTGCCCAGACCGCCGGTTATCCCCACATTTCCTTCGCCACCCAGTCTCCGCGCTGATGTCCCTGCCGGAACGCTGGTTTGAGCCCCGCCTGAGCGCTGGACTCCTGCCACTCGTTCCCCTCGCTGGGCTCTTTGGCGCCCTTTCCGGCGTTCGCCGCGAGTTGTTCAGACGGGGCTGGTGCGAGGTGCGTCGGATGCGCGTTCCCGTCGTCGTCGTCGGAAATCTCATCGTTGGCGGTGCGGGCAAAACTCCACTGACCCTGTGGCTGGTAAATGAACTCGCCCGGCGCGGCCGACGACCTGGAATTGTCAGCCGAGGCTACGGTGGTCGCACGACACGCCCTCTATCGGTTTCTCTTGATGCGGATCCGGCTCTGGTGGGCGACGAACCGCTGTTGCTTGCCCGGCGCAGCAGAGTACCCGTCTGGGTCGGCCGGGACCGAGCCGCGGCAGCGAGTGCCCTGCTCCAAGCGCACCCTGAAGTGGATATGCTGGTCTGCGACGATGGATTACAGCATTACGGCCTCGCTCGGGATTTCGAAATTGCCGTCTTCGATGCCCGAGGTGCAGGCAATGGTTGGCTTCTCCCGGCAGGGCCTCTGCGGGAGCCGCTTGGCAGGCTGCGGCAGTTGGACGCGGTCATCTTCAACGGAATTCGTCATCAGGAAGTCGCCCCATGGGCCGCAGCGACCCCGAGCTTCGACATGGCTTTGCTTCCCGGGCGATTCCGGAAACTGGGCTCAGCCGGGGAGGAGACCTGCGCTGCGGCCGATCTCAAGGGACAGCGGCTCTTTGCCCTGGCCGGGATCGGCCATCCGCCGCGCTTTTTCCAGACTTTGTCGGAGCTGGGGCTCGATTTTGAGCGGCGTCCTTTTCCCGATCACCATCGTTTTACGGCGGCAGATTTCTCGGTTCCACACGGGGGGATCCTCCTGCTGACCGAGAAGGATGCAGTAAAATGCCCGCCGACCTTGGCAACCGAAGCCTGGGTGCTGCCTGTCGAGGCCGAGATTTCCCTCGAACTCGTCGAACTCATCTTGGAGAAGATTCGTGGACGCTAGGCTTCTTGACATCCTGGTTTGCCCTCTATGCAAGGGCAATCTCGAATATCGCAAATCGGCCCAGGAACTCGTTTGCAAGCCTTGCCGGCTGGCCTATCCCGTTCGGGATGACATCCCCGTGATGCTCGAGGATCAAGCCAGGCAACTGGGGGCCGACGAGGCATGAAATTCCGGGTCGTCGTTCCAGCCCGCTATGCGTCGACACGACTACCGGCAAAGCCGCTGCTCGATCTGGGAGGCAAACCCATGGTGGTTCGGGTGGCCGAGAGAGCCAGGGAATCCGGAGCAGCGGAAGTGTGGGTTGCCACCGACCATCCGGCGGTGCGGGAAGCAGCAGAGGCCCACGGCATTCCAGTGGTGATGACCCGGGCCGATCACCCGAGCGGTACTGATCGCTTGGCGGAGGTTGCGGCCCTGCTCGATTGGGGTGACGACGAACTGGTCGTCAATGTCCAGGGCGATGAACCGCTTATCGAACCCGAAATCATCGCCCGTACCGCGGAACAGCTCGCGACCAGCGGTGCTGCAATTGCGACCGTTGCCCACCCCATTGTCGACTCCGCGGATTTCTTCAACCCCAATGTCGTCAAGGTCGTCTGCCGCGGGGATGGCGATGCGGTTTATTTTTCTCGTGCTCCTATCCCCTACGCACGTGATCATTTCGCCCGGGAAGGCGGTGGCGAGACCCTGCCCACTGATTTTCCTGCCCTTCGCCACGTTGGCCTCTATGCTTATCGGACAAGTTTTCTGCGTGCCTACGCCGGTCTTGAACCGGCTCCCACCGAGCGCTTCGAATGCTTGGAACAACTTCGGGCTCTCTGGTACGGATTCCGGATTTCGGTCGTGGTGAGCGAAACGGCTCCAATTCCAGGGGTTGATACCCCGGAAGACGCAGTTCGCATGTGCAAATTCTTTGAGCAAAGGGTTTGACCGTGCCTGAAATACCGAGTAATTTTTCACATTTTATAAAGCCGGCGCTGATCGGCGCGAGAAGTCGATAACTCCATCAACGACAGACAAGCAGAGGGACTTTCATGAAACTCATCCTGTTGGGCGCTCCTGGCGCCGGCAAGGGAACGCAAGCCAAATTTATTTGCGAAAAATTTGGCATCCCCCAAATTTCTACCGGCGACATGTTGCGCGCCCAGGTCAAGGCTGGCACCCCGCTGGGCCTTGAAGCGAAAAAGCATATGGATTCAGGCGGTCTGGTACCCGATGCCGTGATTATCGGCATGGTCAAAGCTCGCCTCCAGGAGCCAGACTGCAAAAACGGCTACTTGTTTGACGGTTTTCCGCGCACCATTCCCCAGGCTGAGGCCATGAAGGAAGCGGGTGTGCCTCTCGATTTCGTGCTGGAAGTGGATGTGCCTGACGCCGACATTATCACTCGCATGGCGGGTCGTCGTGTGCACCTGGCCTCTGGCCGAACCTATCACGTGACCTTTAATCCGCCCAAGGTCGCGGGCAAGGATGATGTCACCGGAGAGGACCTCATCCAGCGCGAGGACGACAAGGAAGAGACCGTCCGGAAACGCCTTGAGGTCTACCACGCTCAGACCAAACCGCTGGTGGATTTTTACAGCAAGTGGTCGGCCGCTGGGGATGGCAAGGCCCCCAAGGTCCGCAAGGTGGCGGGCGTCGGCAGCGTGGATGACATCACCGCCCGCGTCTTCGAGGCCTTGAAGTAAGGGTCGATAGATGACGGCGAAGAACGCCTTCTATGCGCAGTCTGGAGGCGTCACCGCCGTCATCAATGCAACTGCGTGCGGCCTGCTTCAAGCGGCCCGCAGCCAGCCCGAAAAAATCGGCAAGGTCTTCGCCGGGCGCGACGGCATTATCGGCGCACTCACCGAGGACCTGATCGATACCAGCCTCGAGAGCGATGCCGACATCGCCCGGCTGAAGTCCACCCCAGCAGGTGCTTTCGGTTCCTGCCGCTACAAGCTCAAAAGCCTCGAAGAGCACAGGGCGCAGTACGAACGCCTGATCGAAGTTTTCCGGGCCCACGACATCGGCTACTTCTTCTATAACGGCGGCAACGATTCCATGGATACCGCCTGGAAAGTGTCCCAGATTGCGGAAAAGCTCGGCTATCCGGTGGTCTGTGTCGGGATTCCGAAGACTGTGGACAATGATTTGCCGCTGACCGACTGCTGCCCGGGGTTTGGGTCGGTCGCCAAGTATGTGGCGACTTCGATCCGTGAAGCGGGATTTGACGTGGCCTCCATGGCGCGTACTTCCACCAAGATCTTCGTGCTGGAAGTCATGGGTCGTCATGCCGGTTGGATCACCGCTGCCTGCGGATTGGCGTCGGAGGCGGAAGGCGAGCCGCCTCATCTGCTCCTTTTTCCTGAAGTTCCGTTCGATCCGGAGGCTTTCCTTTCCCGGGTCAAAGACTGTGTCGATCGGTTTGGCTACTGCACCGTCGGCGTCTCCGAAGGTCTGGCCGATGCGTCCGGCAAACTGATTGCCGAAGCCGGGTCCAAGGACGCTTTCGGTCACTCCCAGCTGGGTGGGGTCGGGCAGGTGGTGGCGCAGTTGATCAAGGACCGGTTGGGCCATAAGTACCACTGGGCTCTCGCCGATTATCTCCAGCGATCCGCCCGCCATATCGCATCCAGAACCGATGTGGAACAAGCCTATGCTTTGGGCAAGGCGGCGGTAGACCTGGCTCTGGCCGGCCGCAATGCCGTCATGCCGACCATAGACCGCAAGTCTGATCTTCCCTATACCTGGGAAATCGGGGTCGCTCCCCTGCAGGATGTCGCCAACGTCGAAAGAAAGATGCCGCGGGAATTCATTTCTCCCGACGGCTTCCACATTACCGACGCGTGCCGCGCCTATCTGCGCCCATTGATCGAAGGCGAGGATCCGCCGCCGTTCCGCGGCGGCCTGCCCGATTATGTGCGGCTCAAGAATCGTTCCGTGCCGAAGAAACTGGGAGAGTTCAAGCTCTGACAAGACCGGGCCGGCCGGACAGCAGTTTTTCCATCGATGTAAATTGACTCGTTAATAAAAGGAGGGAGTTAATGTCTACAGCGTTGTTATTGGCACTGGGGTGTGCCGTATTGGCCGTGCTCTACGGCTGGATTTCCAGTAGCCAGATTCTGAGCTTGCCGGCGGGCAATGCCCGCATGCAGGAAATCGCCAAGGCCGTCCAGGAGGGGGCTTCGGCCTACCTCGCCCGGCAGTACAAGACCATCGCCATGGTCGGCGGGATTCTGTTCTTGGTCATCGGGTTCGTGCCCAAGCTGGGCTGGCCCACCGCAATCGGCTTCCTGATTGGCGCAGTGCTTTCAGGTGCCGCCGGCTTCATCGGGATGAACGTCTCCGTTCGTGCCAACGTGCGTACTGCCGAAGCCGCTCGCGGCGGTATTGCTCCGGCCCTGGCCGTTGCCTTCAAGGGGGGCGCCATTACCGGCATGCTGGTGGTGGGCCTCGGCCTCCTTGGCGTGGCCGGTTACTACGCGATCCTGCGCATGGGCGCCGGTGCCGATCCCGATCTGCACCATGTCATCGAGCCTCTGGTCGGCCTGGCCTTCGGTTCGTCCCTGATCTCCATCTTCGCTCGTCTCGGTGGTGGCATCTTCACCAAGGGGGCCGACGTCGGCGCTGACCTGGTGGGCAAGGTGGAAGCCGGCATCCCCGAGGACGATCCCCGCAATCCGGCGGTGATCGCCGACAACGTGGGCGACAACGTGGGCGACTGCGCCGGCATGGCTGCCGACCTCTTCGAGACCTATGCCGTGACCGTGGTGGCGACCATGGTGCTGGCGGCACTGACGATCAAGTCGGCGCCCGGCCTGGGCGAGAACCTGATCCTCTACCCGCTGGCACTGGGTGGAGTGTCGATCATCGCCTCGATCGTTGGCTGTATCTTCGTCAAGGCCGCCGAAGGCGGCAAGATCATGGCGGCGCTTTACCGCGGACTAATCGTTGCCGGCGTGCTGGCGCTCATCGCGTACTACCCCATCACGTCCTGGCTGATCGGATCCGGTGATGCCGCGGCGAAGATCACCACCATGAGCATGTTCGGTTGCTCGGTCGTAGGCCTAGTTCTCACCGCTGCGCTGGTCTGGATCACCGAGTACTACACCGGCACCGATTATGCGCCGGTGAAGCACGTGGCTTCCAGCTGCCAAACCGGCCATGCCACCAACATCATTGCCGGTATCGGTGTGTCGATGAAGGCCTGTGCATTGCCGGTCATTTCGGTGTGTATCGCCATCTACGCCGCCTTTGCCCTGGGCGGGCTGTTCGGCATTGCGATCGCGGCTACATCCATGCTCTCAATGGCCGGCATCATCGTCGCCCTGGACGCCTACGGTCCGATTACCGACAACGCCGGCGGCATCGCGGAAATGTCTGGTCTGCCGAAGGAAGTGCGCGACGTCACCGACCCCCTGGATGCGGTCGGCAATACCACCAAGGCCGTGACCAAAGGCTACGCCATCGGCTCCGCCGGACTTGCCGCCCTGGTGCTCTTTGCCGACTACACCCACGGTCTGGAAGCGGCCGGCAGGACGGGCCTGACCTTCGACCTTTCCAACCACCTGGTCATCATCGGCCTCTTCATCGGCGGCTTGATCCCCTTCCTCTTCGCGGCCATGGCCATGGAGGCAGTGGGTCGTTCCGCCGGCGCGGTAGTCGTGGAAGTTCGGCGCCAGTTCAAGGAAATCGCCGGCATCATGGAAGGCACGGCCAAGCCCGATTATTCCCGGGCTGTGGACATGCTGACGGTGGCCGCCATCAAGGAGATGATGATTCCGTCCATCCTGCCGGTGGCGGTGCCCATCATTATCGGCCTTGTCCTCGGTCCCCAGGCCCTGGGCGGTTTGCTGGTAGGTACCATCGTCACGGGCCTCTTCGTGGCCATCTCCATGACCACCGGCGGTGGGGCCTGGGATAACGCCAAGAAGTACATCGAAGACGGCAACTTCGGCGGCAAGGGTTCCGAAGCCCACAAGGCTGCGGTGACCGGAGATACCGTCGGCGACCCGTACAAGGATACGGCCGGTCCGGCGGTGAACCCGCTGATCAAGATCATCAACCTGGTGGCACTGCTCATCGTTCCGCTCATGGCTTGATCTGGCGGCTTCGAAAAAAAGGCGGCCTAGGCCGCCTTTTTTCATGGGTCGGGTGGAGCGTGCCTACATTCGATCGGGATTGAGGGTGTAGATGCCGGTCAGCGAGGCCTGCGCAAGAATGTGGCCGGCCATCGCGTCGCGCAGTTGGGAACCCGTGAAGCGGCTCTCCAATTCCAGGCACTCCAGGTCGAGAGCATAGACCGTGAAGACGTAGCGATGTACGCGTTCATCGTTCCAGGGAGGACAAGGACCGTCGTAGCCGTGATAGTCGCCCCGCATGTCGTTGTCGTCGGCAAACCAGCCCGTGTAATCGTTGATTCCCTGGCGGGTCCCGCAGGGGCCCTGGGGACCGCTCTTGCCGCGGGGCGTGACTTCGCGAGAAAACTCGCCGACCTGGAGTTCCCTGCGCTCTGCTGGCAGGTCGGCGAGCAACCAGTGGAAGAAGTCGACTCGCGGCAGGCTTTCCGGCACGCTACGACCTTCCTGGTTCACGTCGTCACCACGGCTGGGAACATCGGGATCGCAGCAAATAATGGCAAACGACTTCGTTCCGGGCGGGACGTCGCTCCAAGCCAAGTGTGGATTGAGATTGCGGCCCAAGCAAACGTGGTGGGCCGGGTCGGGCGTGCAAAAGGCGTAGTCGCCGGGAATGCGTTGCCCTTCCGAAAAGCTTGTGCTGACGAGTTTCATTTTCTCCTCCTCCTATTCTGCTGCCCGGCGTCGGAAATCAGCCGGACGGAACCCCAGGACCGCCAGTGTAGCGAAATAGGCGCTCGTGCCCAGGATTACGACGAGCGTGAGGTGGCCGACGCGATACAGGCTGCTCGCGGCGAGCCACTGTTCGGGGGGGCCAGCGGCAAAGATCAGCACGCCAGCCATGACGGCGAGTGCGACCGCGAGCTTCAAGGTGAATATCTGCCAGCCTGGTAGAGGATGGTAGACGCCTTGGCGACGCAGTCCGAAATAGAGTAGGGCGGCGTTGAGGCAAGCGGCAAGCCCGATGGATAGGGCGAGCCCGGCGTGACCGAGGTCGAAGCCGAAAATGAAAAGGGCGTTCATGGCTTGGGTGGCTGCCAGAGCGGCCAGGGCGATCTTGACGGGTGTCCTGATATTCTGCCGGGCATAGAATCCTGGAGCGAGGACCTTGACCAGGATGAGCCCGGTCAGTCCGACGCTATACGCGACCAGCGCTTCGCGAGTGCGGAAAACATCATCGGCGCCAAACGCGCCGTGATAGAACAGGGTTGAAATCAGCGGGACGGCCAAAAGGGTCAGTGCCAGGGCGGCGGGCAGTGCAAGCAGCAAGGTGAGGCGCAGGCCCCAGTCCAGCAGTCGTGAGTAATCGTCCTGGCGACCATCGGCATGGAATTTGGCAAGGGAGGGGAGCAGGATGGTGCCCAGTGCTGCTCCCAGCATTCCGGAAGGAAATTCCATCAGGCGGTCGGCATAGTAGAGCCATGAAACGCTGCCGTTGGCCAGAAATGACGCAAAGATGGTATTGATCAACAGGCTGATCTGGGAGACAGAAACGCCGACCATGGCCGGCCCCATGAGGGTCAGGATACGTCGGACTCCAGGATCGCTCCAAGCGGCACGCCAAGCCAAACTGGGGCGCGGCAGCATGCCAATGCGACGTAGGGCGGGGATCTGGATCGCCAATTGCAATATGCCGCCAATGACGACGGCCCAGCCAAGGGCAAGGACGGGCGGGTCGAAGTAAGGTGCGGCCAGGAGGGCCATGGCGATAAACGCCAGATTGAGCAAGACCGGCGTAAAGGCGGGCAGGGAAAAGCGGCTCCAGGTATTGAGCACCCCTCCCGCAAGAGCGACCAGCGACATGCAGAGGATGTAAGGAAAGGTGATGCGGGTGAGCTGAACGGTGAGCTCGAACTTTCCCGCGTCGGCGGAAAATCCCGGAGCGGAGACCCAGACCAGGATCGGAGCCGCAGCCATCCCCAATGTGGTCACGCAGACGAGTACGAGAAGAAGGAGGCTGGCGACATGGTCGACCAAGATATGGGTATCGTCGTCGCCGCGACGATGCTTGTACTCGGCCAGAATGGGCACGAAGGCCTGGGAGAAAGCTCCCTCGGCAAACATGCGGCGCAGCAGATTGGGAAGTTTGAACGCGACGAAGAAAGCATCGGTCGCGACGCCGGCACCGAATACGCGGGCGACGATGAAATCGCGCACGAAACCGAGTATCCGCGACAGCAGTGTCATGCCGCTCACTGTCGCGAGCACGCGCAGCAGGTTCATCTCGCCTCGTTGCCCGCCATCGGGCGCAAAAGCTATAATTCTACGCTTTGCTGCAGTAGCTCAGTTGGTAGAGCAACTGATTCGTAATCAGTAGGTCGGAGGTTCGATTCCTCTCTGCAGCACCAAATGTCAGGGGCTGGCTTTCGCCGGCCCCTTTGCGCGCTAGGGGTCCAGCTGGATTGGGTAAAGGGAATGCTGGAGGACGATCGCCGAGACGCGTGGCGGTCGTTCAGTGCGAACCGGCGCTTGCGGCGGTGAATTCGGCAAGCCAGGCCTTGTACTCCATGTCTGAGACAAGAATGTGGTGTCGCTACCACTCCGTGAGGAAGCGGTAAAGAGCTTCGCGATCCGGTGTCCCGGCACAGGCGGCCTCGAGGTGCCGGGTGAGCGCTCCCCAATACTGGTCGTGCTCTGCCCGCTGGGCCGCTAGGTCTGGGTATCCGGAAGCGGCAAGCAATTCTTCCTCGGCAGTGAAATGGACTTTCGCATAGAGGCAAAGAGCATTGAGAACCACATGTATCTGATTGCTCGCTTCGTTTCCGGTGGCGAGAAGCGCAGCGGCATCGTGGCACAGTTTGAGCAGCAATCGATGCTGGGTGTCCAAGGTGTCGTTGCCGACACTGAAGGCTGGATCCCATACAGGAACGTGTTCCATGGTAAGCGCACTTTCTGAGGACGGATCGCCTGCATGGTACAACTACTTGGGGATCGGGTGTGAGGCTGGGCCAAAAGGCGAGTTGGCGGTCCCGCAGGGCAATCAACTATACTTCGGCCCCGGCCTGCCGCAAGGCGAGGTCCTCTGTGACCGGTCCGATTGGGCCGGCGCCGTCTCCGCTTGGGAATCATGTCCGCTGGATCTTGTTATCACTGTGGTCAACCCGTGCCCGCCGATAGCGACCTAGCGGTCGTTGTCGGGGGAGCGGCGCGTTCCATGTGCTGCCCGGGTTGTCAGGCGGTCGCGCAGGCGATCGTCGATCATGGCCTCGAGGACTATTACCGCACGCGGGGCGCCCTTCCCGAAACCCCTCCGGACGCCGTTCCCGCAGAATTAAGTCGCCTCGCGCTTTTCGACCACGCCGATTTCCAGAAGAGCTTCGTCAAGGCCTTGGACGAGAACGAGCGGGAAGCCTCTTTGCTTCTCGAAGGAATCACCTGCGCTGCATGCATTTGGCTCAATGAAAGACATGTGGGCGGATTGCCCGGCGTTCTAGCCGTCGATATCAATTACGCCACGCGGCGTGCCCGGGTCCGCTGGGACGAATCGCGCATCAAGCTCTCGGATATTCTGGCCGCCATTGCCGCCATCGGTTATCGTGCCTATCCCTACGACGCCAATCGGCACGAGGAACTTGCCCGGAAAGAGCGGCGGGATGCGCTATGGCGACTCTGGGTCGCAGGGCTCGGCATGATGCAGGTGATGATGTACGCGGTGCCGGCCTACATTGCCGGCGAGGGCGACATGACCGCCGACGTGGAATCGCTCCTGCGTTGGGCGAGCCTTCTTCTTACGCTGCCGGTGGTCCTGTACTCCTCCGCCCCGTTTTTCCGGAATGCCTGGCGGGATATCCGCGTGCGGCGCGTCGGCATGGACGTTCCCGTCGCCCTGGGCATAGGCGCCGCTTTCGTTGCGAGTCTATGGGCGACGGTCGTCCGCTCGGGTGAGGTCTATTTCGATTCGATCACCATGTTTGTCTTCTTCTTGTTGGGAGGGCGCTTCCTCGAACTGAGTGCCCGACAGAAGGCGGTGAGCGTCACCGAAGCTCTGGCCCGGCTCATGCCGGCATTTGCCAATCGGGTGGAGGGGTATCCGGCAAGACGGGAGACCGAAGAGGTCATGGTGGGCGACTTGCGGTCTGGGGACCACATCCTCGTAAGGCCGGGGGAGACCCTCCCCGCCGACGGTACGGTCGTCGAAGGCAACAGTTCGGTCAATGAGGCGCTCCTCACCGGGGAAAGCCTACCCCTGCCGAAGAGGGTCGGGGATGTTGTGACCGGTGGTAGCGTCAATGTCGAGAGTCCGTTGCTGCTACGGGTCGAGCGGGTCGGGGAGGGAACGAGGCTCTCGGCCATCGTACACCTGATGGAGCGGGCAGCGACCGAAAAACCTCGCGTCGTCGAGCTCGCGGACCGCATTGCCAGCCGCTTCGTTGCCGCGTTGCTTGTGATTGCGATAGTTGCGGCGGCTGCCTGGGCTTACTACGATCCGCAACGAGCGCTATGGATTACGGTATCGGTGCTTGTGGTGACTTGCCCTTGCGCTCTGTCCCTCGCTACCCCTATTGCGCTTACGGTCGCCGCCGGTGCTCTGGCTCGGGACGGACTCCTGGTCACTCGTGGCCATGCGGTCGAAACGCTGGCTCGGGCAACTCACTTCGTCTTTGACAAGACTGGAACCTTGACCACCGGGCGGATGCAGCTCCGGGACGTGCTTGTTCTGGGGAAATTGTCCCGGCAACGGTGCCTGGCCCTGGCGGCATCCCTGGAAACGGCTTCCGAGCATCCTGTCGCAAGTGCCCTTCGTTGCGCGCCTGGTAGTGGGGATCACCTTGTTGCGCTGGATATTCAGCATGCACCGGGCTTGGGTATCGAAGGCGTCATCGACGGTCGGTGCTATCGAATCGGGCGCCCTGCATTCGTTTCCGATTGGGTAGGAGCTCCGCCTGCGGGGGCAATGACCACCGAGAATTCCGGCGATACGGTTGTGGCGCTCGCCGATCAAGAAGGCTGGCTTGCGCTCTTCTTCATCGCCGATACCGTCAGACCGGACGCTCGCGCCTTGATTCAGGAGCTCCGCCAAGCAGGGAAGAGCGTGGTATTGCTGACAGGGGATGGGGCGGGAGTCGCAACGCGAATCGGAGGGGAACTGGGTATTTCCGACATTCGCGCTGGCGCAACGCCCGAGGGGAAGCACGATTGCGTGACCGGATTGCAGCGAGAGGGGGCGGTGGTCGCCATGATTGGTGACGGCGTGAACGACGCGCCGGTCTTGGCGAGGGCGCAGGTCTCGGTGGCCATGGGGGGAGGGGCGGAACTGGCCCGGACCCAGGCGGATCTGGTGCTTTTATCAGAAAACCTCGATCACCTGAGGAGGGGGGTGCGTCGTTCCGGATGGACGCTCCGTATCATCCGCCAAAATCTCTGGTGGTCCTTCGCCTACAATTTCGTCGCACTTCCCCTGGCCATCGCCGGGTACGTCACGCCCTGGATGGCCGGGATCGGCATGTCGGCCAGTTCCCTGTTGGTAGTGCTCAATTCCTTGCGCATCCAGCGCATCGAGGAGGCTTGATGGAAAGCCTGTATCTTCTGATCCCCCTCTCCGTCGTCCTGGTATTCCTGATTGCCTTGTTATTTTGGTGGTCGGTGAAGAGCGGTCAATTCGACGATCTGGAAGGCCCGGGATTTCGCGTATTGATGGACGATGATCGGGAGGAAAATGTGCCGGAACCGGGAGATTCGAAAAAAAACGCCGGAGAAAACCAAAAAAGTCAGAAGGTTTGACCTGGGTCAACACCGCCGCCGGCGAGTCGCTGCACTATTCTTCCCAGGTGAAGCGCGTGCTTCACAGCAGTTCTCTGTTGGGGTTGGGGTGCGTTGCGACGCACCTTTTTTTTGCCCAATTTCTGCGAGCGTCTTTTGGTCACGCCCCCGCTCGCCTGTCGAGTCCGCCTACTCCCAAGGGATTAGGCCGGTGTAGATAATTCGTAGGTTGATCTATATCAATCTTGGGCTTTCGATCTAGAATAACATCTCGGTCCAAATGCCGCCTTGGGTTGCAGGGGGGTGGCTTAGGGGTTTTTTTCTTAAACGAGAGGTGGGTCCATGTCGGAAACGCAAACCACATACAATTATAAGGTCGTACGGCAATTCGCCGTCATGACCGTCATCTGGGGCATCGTCGGGATGTTGGTCGGCGTCATTATTGCCGCCCAGTTGGTCTGGCCTGAGCTCAATTTTGGTCCTTGGCTTCACTTTGGCCGGTTGCGTCCTTTGCACACCAATGCGGTGATTTTCGCCTTCGGCGGCTGTGCCCTTTTCGCCACGTCGTACTGGTGCGTTCAGCGTACCTGTCACACTCGGCTCTTTGCCGGTCCGCTGGCGGCCTTCACGTTCTGGGGCTGGCAAATCGTCATTGTTCTCGCGGCGCTGTCCCTGCCTCTCGGGATCACGACCGGCAAGGAATACGCCGAACTCGAGTGGCCCATCGACATCCTGATCACCCTGGTCTGGGTTTCCTATGCCATCGTCTTTTTCGGTACTATCGCCAAACGCACCGTTTCTCACATTTATGTGGCGAACTGGTTCTTCGGGTCGATGATCCTGGCCGTGGCGCTGCTCCACCTGGTGAATAGCTGCGAAGTTCCGGTGTCTTTCCTCAAGTCCTACTCCTGCTACGCCGGGGTTCAGGATGCGATGATCCAGTGGTGGTATGGTCACAACGCGGTGGGCTTCTTCCTGACCGCCGGGTTCCTGGGCATGATGTATTACTTCGTGCCGAAGCAGGCTGGCCGTCCCGTCTATTCCTATCGCCTGTCGGTGGTTCACTTTTGGGCTCTGATCTTCACCTACATGTGGGCGGGTCCCCATCACCTGCACTACACGGCACTACCTGACTGGACTCAGTCCGTCGGCATGATGTTCTCCCTGATCCTGCTGGCTCCCTCCTGGGGGGGCATGATCAACGGCATCATGACCCTGTCCGGCGCCTGGCATAAGCTGCGTGACGACCCGATCCTGAAGTTCCTGGTGACGTCGCTGTCCTTCTACGGCATGTCGACCTTCGAAGGGCCGATGATGTCCATCAAGACAGTTAATGCGCTGTCCCACTACACCGACTGGACCGTCGGCCACGTGCACTCGGGTGCCCTGGGCTGGGTTGCCATGGTCTCGATCGGCTCCCTGTACTACCTCCTGCCGCGCCTTTTCGGCAAGGAAGAGATGTACAGCACCAAGCTGATTACGGTTCATTTCTGGATCGCCACCATCGGTACCGTCCTCTACATCGCTTCCATGTGGATTGCCGGAGTGATGCAGGGCCTGATGTGGCGCGCCGTGAATCCGGATGGCACCCTCACCTACAGCTTCGTTGAGGCGGTGAAGGGCTCTTATCCCTTCTGGGCGATTCGTGTTCTGGGTGGCCTGTTGTTCCTGGTCGGCATGCTGATCATGGCGTACAACATGTTCAAGACCATCGCGAGCGGCAATACGCGGGAAGTTCCCGTCGTCGCTGCGGCCGGCCACCACGCGTAATTAGGGGATAGCAATGATTAAGCACGAGCAAATTGAAAAGAACGTCGGCCTGCTCATCGTCCTCACGCTGGTCGTCATTCTGTGGGGCGGCCTGTTGGAAATCGTGCCGCTCTTCTTCCAGAAATCGACCACGACGCCGGTGGAGGGCCTCAAGCCCTACTCCGCAGTCCAGTTGGCCGGTCGGGATGTCTATGTTCGCGAGGGTTGTTACAACTGCCATTCGCAGATGATCCGTCCCTTCCGCGCCGAGACCGAGCGTTATGGCCACTATTCGGTGGCGGGTGAGTTTGTCTATGACCACCCCTTCCAGTGGGGGTCGAAGCGCACCGGGCCTGACCTGCATCGCGTGGGGGGGCGTTACTCCGACGAGTGGCAGCGGGCTCACCTGATGAACCCGCGCGA
The DNA here is from genome assembly GCA_009469685.1 of Azonexaceae bacterium. The sequence continues at coordinate 18,442 of SSTA01000257.1, forward strand.
TGTGGTGCCGGAATCCAACATGCCGGCTTTCCCGTGGCTCGCCAGCACCAAGGCGAAGGACTCGGTCGGCGCTGAAATCGAGGCCAAGATGGCGGCCCTCTCCAAGGTCGGTGTTCCTTACACCGCCGAGGACATGAAGGGCGCCAAGGCCGCGATCGGCGACATGACCGAGCTGGACGTCCTGGTGGCTTACCTGCAAGGATTGGGGACGGCACTTAAGGGTGCCAAGTAAAGCCATGGACATCAACGATCTGCGATCCATCGGTACGGTGGTTTCCCTGCTGACCTTCCTGGGCATCGTCTGGTGGGCCTACAGCCGAAACAACAAGCAGCGCTTCGACGAGGCTGCCAACCTGCCTTTCGCAGAGCACGATGAAGACGGTGCGGCGCCCCGCGCGTCGCACCCGCGCTGAAAAAAGGAAAGCAAATGAGCGATTTCGTTAGCGATTTTTGGAACCTGTACGTCATTGTGATCGTCGTGGCCAGTATCCTGGCCTGCGTGGTCCTGCTGGTAGTCCAGGGCAAGGCAACGTTCACTCCCGGCAAAACCATGGGACACGTGTGGGACGAGACCCTCGAGGAGTACAACAACCCCATGCCCAAGTGGTGGACGTGGCTCTTCGTGATCACGGTGGTTTTTGCCTTCGCGTATCTGGCCCTTTATCCCGGCCTCGGCAAGTTCCCCGGTATGCTGGGCTGGACTTCCAAGGGCCAGCATGAAGGCGAAGTAGCCAAGGCCGATGCGGTGATCAAGCCGAAATTCGAGAAATACCTGAAGATGGACCTCAAAGCCGTCGCCGCTGACAAGGAAGCCATGGAAATGGGCAAGCGCCTGTACATGACTTACTGCATGCAGTGTCATGGGGCCGATGCTCGGGGTGCGAAGGGTTTCCCGAACCTGACCGATGCCGACTGGCTTTATGGTGGCGAGCCTGAGAAAATCGAAGAGTCCATCGCCGGCGGCCGTATGGGCATGATGCCTCCGCACGCCCAGTTGGGTGCGGAAACCATCAAGGATGTCGCCAATTACGTCCGCAGCCTGTCAGGCTTGCCCAATAACGCGGCGGGTGCTGCCAAGGGCAAGGAGACTTTCAATTCGGCCGGCTGTTCGGGTTGCCACGGTCCGGAAGCGACCGGGATGCAAGCCGTCGGCGCGCCGAATCTGACCGACAAAGTCTGGCTGTATGGTTCCTCTGAGCAGACCATCATCGAGACCATTACCAATGGTCGTCAGAACAAGATGCCGGCCTGGAAGGAATTCCTGGGTGAGGGCAAGGTTCACGTTCTCGCTGCCTACGTGCTGAGTTTGGGCGGCAAGTAAGCCGAAGCTGGCGGAGCGCGGGGTGGCACGCCACCCCGCGTTTTGTTTGCGGCACCCGGGTGCCGCTACGTATCAAAGGATTTCCATTGGCCTTAGGGCACAATGGCGGCTGGCTCCATTCTGATACGGACCAGGACTCATCATGAAATACAAAAGCGAAAACGGAGCGTCTGCCGACGTTCCGGCCCCAGCAGTGCAGCAGGTCTCCTTCTACGCCAAGCATAAGGTCGTCTATGCCAAGGAGGTGAAAGGCTGGTGGGCGAACTGGCGGTGGGGGCTGGTCTGGTTCACTCAGCTCATTTTCTACGGTGGCCCATGGCTGCAGTGGAATGATCGACAGGCGGTTCTGTTCCATCTGGTGGAACGCAAGTTCTACCTCTTTGGCTTGGTTCTCTGGCCCCAGGACGTCTTTTATCTCGCCCTGCTCCTAATCATCTCGGCTTGCGCGCTTTTCCTGTTCACCGCTGTTGCCGGGCGTCTTTTCTGCGGCTATGCCTGTCCGCAAACGGTCTACACCGAAATCTTCATGTGGATCGAAAATCGCATCGAGGGGGATCGGGGCGCTCGTCTGAAGCTCGACAAGGCGGCGATGGATGCCCGGAAATTGCGTCTCAAGGCGGCCAAACATGCGGTTTGGCTTGCAGTGTCGCTCTGGACGGGATTCACGCTGGTGGCCTATTTTACGCCGACCCGTGAACTGCTGGCCGAAATGCCTTTCGATCTTGGGCCGTGGGAGTTCTTCTGGATCCTCTTTTATGCCGGATTCTGCTATATGCAGGCGGGGTTCCTGCGGGAGCAAGTCTGCAAGTACATGTGTCCCTACGCCCGTTTCCAGGGGGTCATGTTTGACGCCGATACCCTGATCGTAACCTACGATCCCGAGCGTGGAGAGCCCAGAGGCGCCAGGAAGAAGGGGGTCGATCCCAAGGCTGCCGGCTTGGGCGCCTGTGTCGATTGCGGCCTCTGCGTACAGGTCTGTCCGGTCGGAATCGATATTCGGAAA
>SSTA01000036.1 GCA_009469685.1 Azonexaceae bacterium
CGGCTGACACCCCGCGGTGTCGTCGTCAGGCCGAGGGCATGCGGACCAGAAAGCTGACCCGTCCGTCGCCGCAGACCACTTCGATCGTGCCCTGGTGCGCGAGCACGATCGACCGCGTGATCGCGAGGCCCAATCCGGCGCCTTCGCCGCTGCCGTGGCGCGAGGCCTCGGCACGGTAGAAGCGATCGAAAATGCGTGTCGCATGCTCCGCCGGGATCGGCGCGCCTGCGTTGCCGACCGCGATGCTCACGCGGTTTCCCTTGTCGGCCAGGTCGATGGTGACGTCGCCGCCATGCGTGCAATGGCGGATCGCGTTGGATAGCAGGTTGGCCAGCGCGCGACGCAGCATCAGCCGGTCGCCAGTGACGGTCGCCGCGCCGGTCAGCGAAAGCCGCACGGCCTTGTCCTCCGCCAGGGCGTCGAAGAAATCGAAGAGATTCCCTACCTCGGCCTCCAGTTGCACGGATTCGCGGTTGGGCACGATCAGGCCGTGGTCGGCCTGGGCGAGGAACAGCATGTCCGCGATCATCCGCGCCAGGCGCTCGAACTCCTCGGCGTTGGAAGCCAGGATGTCGCGGTACTCGTCCGCGCTGCGCGCGCCGGCCAGCGCCACCTGGGTCTGGGTCATCAGGTTGCTGATTGGCGTGCGCAGTTCATGCGCCAGGTCGGAGGAAAAATCCCTCAGCCGGCGGAACGAATCCTCCAGTCGCGCGAGCATCTGGTTGAGCGCCTGTCCGAGGTCGGAAAGCTCGGCCGGCACTGCGTCGAGCGCGATGCGGTAGTCCAGGCGGCTGGCGGTCACCGCCGCCGCGCCGGCGCGGATGTCGCCCAGCGGCGCCAGACTGCGGCGGACGATGAACCAGCCGAGCAGGCCGACGACGATGGCCGAACTGCCGACGAACAACCACAGGGTGCGGCGGAACGACGCCATGAACTGCTGGTGATGCGAGATGTCCACGCCGACGCCGACCCATAGTCTGGGCACCTCGGGGATCCCGGTGGCCAACCGCGCCGCGATGCCGCGATGCGGCGCGGTGCCGTCATGTCCCTCCTGCATCCAGATCGTCGGCGGGGTGGGTACGTCGGCCGGCGCCTGTGACCGCAACACATCGGGAAACGCCGTGTGCGGGGTCGAATAGAGCATTCGCCCGTCCGCGGCGGTGACCTGCAGCAGCAACCCGTGGTGGCCGACCAGCGAATCGTCGATCTGGCCGGGCAGGGCGGCCAGGTCTTCCGCCTGGCGCAGCTTGGCCAGCAGGTTCGCCGCGAGCCGCAGCTTGCCGGTCAGCATTTCCATGTCCTGCTCGACGAAATGCTGCTCGACCGAGCGGCCGATCATCACCCCCAGCGCGAGCAGGATCGTCGTCGATGCCGCGGCGAACAATACCGTCAGGCGCAGGCCGATCGACGGACGGCGCGCGCTCATCGGTCTTCCGCGTCGATCACGTAGCCCATCCCGCGCACGGTGCGGATCAATTTCGGTTCGAAGGCATCGTCGACCTTGGCCCGCAGCCGGCGCATCGCCACCTCGATGACATTGGTGTCGCTGTCGAAATTCATGTCCCAGACCTGCGAGGCGATCAGCGAGCGCGGCAGCACTTCGCCGCGCCGCCGCAGTAGCAGTTCGAGCAACGCGAATTCCTTGGCCGTCAGGTCGATCCGGCGGCCACCGCGCGTCACCCGCCGGCGCAGCAGGTCGAGTTCGAGATCGGCGGCCCGCAGCTGCTCCGGTTCCTTGCCACGCGCGCCGCGCCGCAACAGGGTGCGCACGCGGGCCAGCAGTTCGGCGAAGGCGAAGGGCTTGACGAGGTAGTCGTCGGCGCCGAGTTCGAGGCCGCGCACGCGGTCCTCGACCTGGTCGCGCGCGGTGAGGAACAACACCGGCATTTCCTTGCCGGCCGCGCGCAATCCCTCGAGCACATGCCATCCGTCGCAGCCGGGCAGCATCACGTCGAGGATGGCGAGGTCATAGTCGCCGCTGCGTCCGAGGTGCAGGCCGTCGAGGCCGTCGCGGGCGAGGTCGACGCCGAAGCCGGCCTCGACCAAGCCCTGTTTCAGGTAGTCGCCGGTCTTGGCTTCGTCTTCGACCACGAGGATGCGCATCGTCCCTTCCGGTTCGCGGGATGGCGGAATTCTGAACGCGGCGAATCGACCGCGGGCCGAGATTACCGAAATGTAATCTCGGCGTCAGCTTTCCGTTGGGGTCGGCGCCACACAATCCGTTGGCCTGTCCATCGCCGGAGCCCCGCCATGTCCACCGTTCAAACGTTCCGCTCCATCGCTCTTCGCGCGGTCCAGCTCGCCGCCACGCTTGCCGCGAGTCTCGCCGCCCACGCCGCGCCGCTGGTCGAAGTGTTCAAGAGCCCGACCTGCGGCTGCTGCACCCAGTGGGTGGCGCACCTGCGCGAGAACGGTTTCGAGGTACGTGCCCATGACGTCGAGGATGTCGGCGCGGCGCGTGCTCGCGTTGGCATGCCGGATCGCTACGCGTCGTGTCACAGCGCGCGGGTCGAAGGCTATGCGATCGAGGGCCACGTCCCCGCCGCGGACATCCGGCGCCTGCTCAAGGAAAGGCCGGCGGCCGTCGGCCTCGCGGTGCCGTCGATGCCGCCGGGCAGCCCGGGCATGGAAGGCGAGCGCAAGATTCCCTACGACACGCTGCTCGTCGGCCAGATGGGCACGGCGCGCGTTTACGCCCGGCATTGAACCCGGCCCGGAACCGCATGGCCCTGCCGCGCCTCGGGATCACGCTGCGCGCCGCCGCCTCGGTGCTCGCCTGCGCGCTGGCGGCACCGGTAGCCGCCCAGGCGACGCTGGCCCAGGCGCTCGAGCAGGCCTGGCGCCGGCTGCCGCAGGCGCAGGCGCAGGCCACGCGGGAACGCGAGGCCCTGGCGGCGGCCGATGTCTCGCGCGAGTTGACGCCGGAACCGCCGGCACTCTCGATCGCCAGTCGCAACGACCGTCTGAACCGCAACCAGGGCCAGCAGGAATATGAAGTCGAACTGGCCGCGCCGCTCTGGTTGCCGGGCCAGCAGGCGGCGCAGGAGGCTCTGGCGAGCAGCCAGGGCGACGAAGTCGTGGCGCGCGCCGCTTCGGCGCGCTGGGAGCTGGCCGGCAACCTGCGCGAAACCTGGTGGTCGTTGGTCGCCGCGCGTCTGGCCGATGCCCTCGCCGCGAGGCGCCTGGAGACCGCGCAGGCGCTCGCCGCCGACGTGCAGCGTCGCTTCCAGGCCGGCGACTTGTCGCGCATCGACGCCAACCTGGCGCGCGACGAGGTCCACGCCGCCGATGCCGAGCGGATCGAGTCGGCGGGCGCGCTGCAGGCGGCCGAACAGGCCTGGCTGCAATTGGTCGGCGCGAATCCGCCGGAACGGCTGGTCGAGGAGATTCCCGCCGCGCCGGCGACGGTGACGCATCCGCAATTGACGCTGGCGGCGGCGGCTTCGCGCAGCGCGCGCGACC
>SSTA01000258.1 GCA_009469685.1 Azonexaceae bacterium
ACCGGTTCCCAAGTTGACGGCCAACGTCCCCGGATGGTCCGCCAGGGTTTTGAGCGCTGCGAGATGGCCCCGGGCCAGGTCGACCACATGGATGTAGTCGCGGATTCCCGTGCCATCCGGGGTCGGGTAATCGTTGCCGAAGACGTTGAGATGGGGGCGGCGACCCACCGCCACTTGGGCGACATAGGGCATGAGATTGTTGGGGATGCCCCGCGGGTCCTCGCCGATCAGGCCGCTCGGGTGGGCTCCGACCGGATTGAAGTAGCGCAGGAGGGCGATGCGCCAGTCCGGCCTGGCCTGGCTCCAGTCGCTCAACAAGTCTTCGACGACCAATTTGGTCCTGCCGTAGGGATTGGTCGCCGAGCGGGGAAAGTCCTCCCGGATGGGCAGGCTGTGGGGGTCCCCGTAGACCGTGGCCGACGAGCTGAAGACCAGGGTCTGGATTCCCGCTTCAGCCATGGCTTCGACCAGCCGCAGACTGCCGGCCACATTGTTGTCGTAGTAGCGGAGAGGCTGCTCGACGGATTCGCCCACCGCCTTGAGTCCGGCAAAGTGGACGACGCCGCTCACCGGATAGCGGGCGAAGAGCGCCGCCAGAGTCGCCGAATCGCGAATGTCGCCTTCGACGAAATGAGGGCGTCGGCCGCTGATCTGCTCGATGCGATCGAGAACCCGCGGGCTGCTGTTGCAAAGATTGTCGAGAATCACGACCTCGGCCCCGGTCGCGAGCAGCTCGACCGCCGTGTGGGAGCCAATGTAACCGGTACCTCCGGTAACCAGGATCAAGGCGCTGTCCTCAACTGCGGCCGTAGGTGTCCTCGAAGCGGACGATGTCGTCTTCGCCGAGGTAGCTGCCCGATTGAACTTCGATCATCTCCAGGGGCACCTTGCCGGGATTCTCCAGGCGATGGGTCGTGCCCAGGGGGATGTAGGTGGACTGGTTTTCGCTCACCAGAAGGGTTTCGTCTCCCCGGGTGACGCGGGCCGTGCCCTTGACCACGATCCAGTGCTCGGCACGGTGGTGGTGCATCTGCAAGGACAGCGCTGCGCCGGGTTTGACCTGGATGCGTTTGACCTGGAAGCGCTCGCCGGAATCGACGCCGTCGTACCAGCCCCAGGGGCGATGGACCTTGCGGTGCCACTGGGCGACGCTGCGCCCCGAGGCTTTCAGGCGATCGACCACCTTCTTGACGTCCTGGGTGGCGTCATGATGGGCTACCAGCACGGCGTCGTCGGTTTCGACGACCACCAGATTGGAAACCCCGATACAGGTCACCAGGCGACTCTCGGCGAACACCAGAGTATCGCGGGTCCCTTCCAGGAGCACGTCGCCGCGGCAGGCGTTGCCGGCGTCGTCCTTGTCCAGGACCTTCCAGAGGGAATCCCAGGCGCCGACGTCGGACCAGCCTGCGGACAGGGGAATCACGGCTCCCGGGGGCAAGTCCGCGCTGCCCTGGGTCAGCCGCTCCATGACCGCGTAATCGATGGAATCGGAGGGACAGGCGGCAAATGCGGCAGTACCGACGCGAACGAAGACATCGTCGTCCCGGGTTTCGGCGAGAGCGGCGCGGCAGGCAGTCAGGATGTCCGGTCGGCAGCGCTCGAGGGCCGCGATCCAGACCGAAGCGCGCAGCACGAAAATCCCGCTGTTCCACAGGTAATCGCCCGCTTCCAGATAGGCCAGCGCAGTGGCGCGATCAGGTTTTTCGACGAAGGCGTCGAGTCGATAACCGGGGCTGCCCTCGCCCAGGGCGGGGCCACGCCGAATGTATCCGTAGCCGGTTTCGGGGCAGTCCGGAGTGATCCCGAAGGTGACCGCCATACCCACTTCGGCGATCCGGGCGGCGTGGCCGACGGCGGTGCGGAAGGCGGTTTCGTCCAGGATCGCATGATCGGCGGGCATGACCACCAGGACGGGATCGGCCCCTTCTCGGTAGGCGCGCAACGCCGCCAGGGTCAGGGCCGGGGCGGTATTGCGGCCGGCAGGTTCGAGAATGACCTGGCCCCGTTTGCCCAGGAGTCGGACTTGCTCGGCCACGACGAAACGGTGCTCCTCGTTGCAGACCAGTAGGGGCTCTTGGAGTCCCGGGAGACCGTCGAGGCGGGCCACGGTCGCCTGGAGCATCGATTGCTCGCCGCACAAGGGGAGCAATTGCTTGGGGTATTTTTCCCGGGAAAGCGGCCAGAGGCGAGTTCCCGATCCGCCGGAGAGTACAACGGGCTGTAGGATCATTTTGGTCAGGTGCCAAGTTGAAGTCCCGCGGGAGTCCGCGGGGACCAGAGCAGCGAGGATTATAATTTCCCCCGCTTGGCTGGGGGATTAACAATTCTTTCGGCGGCGGGTAATTTTCCTCAGGGAGTTTGACACGGTGATGAAATGGTTACTGCTCGGCCTCATTGCAGGCTTCGTCTGGTTGGCCTGGAAGCGCAGCCAGCACCGTAGCGGGGAGGCCAATCCGGCCTCCCGGCCGGCGGAGCGGATGGTGGTCTGCGCCCATTGCGGCGTCCATCTACCCGAGGGCGAAGCCGAGACTGCGGGTGGCGTCTATTACTGCTGTGCGGCCCATCGTTCCGCAGGGCCGGGACGCCGATGAAACTCTGGCTCTCGTCGTCCTGGGAGCCCAACTGGCGTTCGTTTCAGTATTTCAATCTTTATCGCCTGATCGTCGCCGGCCTTGTGGCAGCCGGTCTCCTGTCGTCCACGGCGTGGCAGGTCGTTTTTCTCCACGCGGCACCGCAGTGGGTGCTGGCGATCGGCGGCCTCTACTCGGTCGTGGTGGGCTGTGGCCTGGGCTTGTCTTTGACGTGGCAGCGCCGATTCAATCTCCAACTGTCCTCCCAGGTCGCCGTCGACATCCTGGCCGTCAACGCTGCCATGTATGCCGCGGGTGGCGTTTCGAGCGGATTCGGCATCGTGTTTCTGGTGACCCTCGCGGCAGCGAGTCTGGTCGGGCGCGGTCGGCTGGTCCTCCTCTACGCTGCGCTGGCGACCATTGCCCTGCTCCTCATGCAGGGTTACGGCGTCCTCACCGAGGGATTTGACGCCGCATCCTTCGTCCAGGCTGGATTCCTGTCGGCGGGATTTTTCGCGACCGCCATCCTGGCGCGCCTGCTCGGCCAGCGCGTCATGGCAAACGAAGAGCTGGCGCGCCGCAGGGGCATAGAGCTCGAGAACCAGCGCCGCATCAGCCAGCAGGTCATCGCCCGGGTTCTGGATGGTGTCCTCGTGGTGGGTGGCGATGGGCGCGTGCTGCGCAGCAATCCGGTGGCGGCGGCGATGCTCGGCGAAGATTTCGGCAAGCAAAGACCCCTGGCCTTCTATTCGCGAACCCTGGCCGAAGCCGTTGACGTCTGGCGGCGGGGCGGCGGGTCGCCGGAAGCCGTCATCGCCGCAGCAGGCGGCGGTACTCTCCAGGCCCGTTTCGAACCCACCGAGAGCAGCGACCGGGAGGTGCTTGTTTTTCTGGAGGACATCGGCCGTATCCAGGAAAAGGCCGAGCAACTCAAGCTGGCTTCGCTGGGGCGTCTGACGGCCAGTATTGCGCACGAAATCCGCAATCCTCTGGCGGCGATCTCCCATGCCGGCGAATTGCTGCGGGAAGAGCGTCGGGGAGAGATGCAGGACCGGCTGCTGAAGATACTCAACGACAATGTCGGCCGCCTCGATCGCATCGTCCAGGACATTCTCGACCTGGGGCGGCGCGACCGCGCTCAGCTGGAAGCCTTGTCCCTGGGGACGGTGCTGGCCGAATTCGTGGCCGAATTTGCCGAAGCTACCGGACTGGCCCCGGCGCTGGTATCGGTACACGCTGAGGACGGCGCAGTCCTTTGCTTTGACCGCTCGCACTTGCGCCAGGTGCTCTGGAATCTGGTGGCCAATGCCGTTCGCCATTCCCGGGGGCTTCCCGGCAGCGTGGGGCTGCATGCCCATGCCGGTGCGGACCCGAGGCAGGTAGAATTGCACGTCATCGACGACGGCCCCGGCGTCCCTGCTGAAATCCGGGGGCAGGTCTTCGAGCCCTTTTTCACCACGCGCGCGTCGGGAACCGGTCTCGGGCTGTTCATTGCCCGGGAGTTGTGCGAGGCCAACGGTGCAAGCCTGGAACTCGGGCCGGAGGTCGACTGCGGCCATTTCATCGTCAGCGGGAGGTACGACACGTGTCAGCAGGAAGGTCCGAACGCCGGGTTCGCGGCGAACTGAGCCGGGTACTGGTGGTGGATGACGAGCCCGACATCCGGGAACTCGTCGATCTGACCCTCTCCCGCATGGGCTTGGCCGCCGATTGCGCCGCCACCCTGGAGGAAGCCAAGGCCTGCCTGGAGGCGACCGCCTATCAATTGTGTCTGACCGATATGCGGCTTCCCGATGGCGACGGCCTCGAACTCGTGCGCCATATCGCCGAGCATCATGGCGAAACGCCGGTGGCGGTGATCACCGCTTTCGGCAGCGCGGAGAACGCGGTCGCCGCGCTCAAGGCGGGGGCCTTCGACTACCTCTCGAAGCCGGTCGGGTTGGATCAGTTGAGGGCCCTGGTCAAATCGGCGCTAAGCCTGCCGGGTCGGGAGGACGGCGGTTCCCCCATCCATTCCCTGATCGGCAGTTCGCCCGCCATGGAGCAGGTGAGGGCCACCATAGACAAGCTGGCGCGCAGTCAGGCGCCCATCTACATCTCCGGCGAATCGGGCAGCGGCAAGGAGTTGGCCGCCCGCCTGATCCATACCCAGAGCGCCCGCAGTGCGGCGCCGTTCGTTCCGGTGAATTGCGGCGCGATTCCGGAAAATCTCATGGAGAGCGAATTCTTCGGCTATCGCAAGGGAGCGTTCACCGGAGCCGACAGCGATCGCGAGGGATTTTTCCAGGCGGCCAACGGCGGGACCCTGTTTCTAGACGAGGTCGCCGATCTACCGCTGGCCATGCAGGTGAAGCTTCTGCGCGCGATACAGGAAAAACGGGTGCGTAAGGTCGGCAGTGCGGCCGAGGAGCCGGTCGATGTGCGGGTCATTTGCGCCACCCATCGCAACCTCAGGGAGTGCGTCGAGAAAGGGAGTTTCCGCCAGGATCTCTACTACCGGCTCAATGTCATCGAATTGCGCATGCCCTCCCTGCGCGAGCGCAAGGAGGACATCCCCGTCCTGGCCGACGCCATTCTGCGCCGCCTGGGCGGGAGTCTGCCCCTGGAGGTCGCGCCCGAGGCCATGTTGGCGTTGCAGGGCTACGCGTTCCCCGGCAACGTGCGGGAACTCGAGAACATTCTGGAGCGGGCGACGGCGCTGTGTTCCGGCGAGCGGATCGAGACCGAGGACCTCCACCTCGCTCCCGAGGAGGTCAGCGACGAGGCCCTGGGTCGCGGGAGCGAGACCCTGGACGACTACCTCAACCGGGTCGAACGGCAGGCGATTCTCGACGCGCTCCAGAAGACCGGCCAAAACCGCACCGCGGCGGCACGCCTGCTGGGGGTGACTTTTCGTTCCCTACGCTATCGCCTTGAGCGGCTGGGCATCGAGTGAAGTCCTGGAAAGCCCGGGGATGGCTGCAGGGGGCGCGACGGATCGCTTCTCCCAACGAGGAGGCCAGGCCGCCGGGGAGCGTCGTCTCCCTGGCCGTCGTCCATTCCATCAGCCTGCCGCCGGGAGAATTTGGCGGCGATTGGGTCGAGCGTTTCTTCGTCAATCGCCTGCCGCCAGACGCCCATCCCTATTTTGCGGAAATTGCGCACCTCAAGGTCTCGGCCCATTTTTTCATCGCACGCGACGGGAAGGTCGTCCAGTTTGTCGCCTGCGACCGGCGGGCATGGCATGCCGGGGTGTCTTCGTGGCAGGGGCGCGAGCGATGCAATGATTTCTCGGTGGGCATCGAGCTCGAAGGGACGGACGAGAGGGCATATACCGAGGCCCAGTACGAAGGACTGTGGACGGTTCTGGACGCCCTGCGGGAGCGTTACCCCATCGATGCGGTGGTCGGCCATTGCCATGTGGCGCCGGGACGCAAGACCGATCCCGGGCCCCAATTCGACTGGACGCGGGTGCGGGACCGCTACCCGACCCTCGCCCTACCGCCCGAATAACCGCTGCAGGCGCTGGACGGCTTCGGCCAGACGCTCGACATCGGTGGTGTAGGCGAAGCGCAGGTGGCGCTCCGGCTGGTGGGAGCCGAAATCGATGCCCGGGGTTGCCGCGACACCTGCTTCTTCCAGCATTTTCCAGGCCAGGGCGAAGCTGTCCGCAGCCAGGGCCGAACTGTCGCAGTAGAGGTAGAAGGCTCCCTGGGGGCGAGCGACAACCCGGAAGCCGAGGCTAGCGAGGGCGGGGGCCAGGAAGTCGCGGCGGCGGCGGAATTCCGCGCGACGTGCTTCCAGAACGGCCAGGGTTTCCGGGTGGAAAGCGGCCAGGGCGGCATACTGGGCAGGAGTGGGCGGCGAGATGAAGAGGTTCTGGGCGAGTTTTTCCACGTCGCGCAAGTAGGGTTCGGGAACCACCAGCCATCCCAGGCGCCATCCGGTCATCTGGAAGTACTTGGAAAAACTCTGGACCACCCAGACGTCGTCGGAGGCTTCCAGGGCGGTGGTGCAGTCGCCGTCGTAGCTGAGGCCGTGGTAGATCTCATCGACGATCAGGTGGCCGTCGCGACGTCTGACCGCCGTGGTCAGCGCGGCGAGTTCCGGCGCCGCCAGGAGGGTTCCGGTGGGGTTGGCCGGGGACGCCACCACGAGGCCATCGGTGGCGTCGTTCCAAGCTTCGTCGACCATCGCCGCCGTCGGCTGGAAATTGGTTTCCGCGCCCACGGAAATGGCCTTGGGATTGCCCTCGAAACTGCGTACGAAGTGGCGGTTGCAGGGATAGCCGGGATCGGGGAGGAGCCACTGGCGCCCAGGTTCGCACAGGCAGGCGAGAGCCAGGGTGAGGGCACCGGAAGCGCCGGTGGTGACGACGATGCGGGAGGCAGGGATGGCCTTGCCGTAGCGGGCGGCGTAGAAAGCGGCGATGGCCTCGCGCAACTCGGGCAGCCCCAAGGCCGGCGTGTAGAAGACCCGGCCATCGGCAATGGCCGCCTGCCCAGCGCGGACGATGGGCTCCGGCGTCGGAAAATCAGGCTCGCCCACCTCCATGTGCACGATGTCCCGCCCCGCCGTTTCCAGGGCTCTGGCGCGGGTCAGCAATTCCATCACGTGGAAAGGCGCGATGTCCCGGGTCCGGGAAGCGGGGCGATACATGGCGTTCTCCAAAAAACAATGGCCACCGGCAAGGCCGGCAGCCATTATCCCTTACGCTTTACGAAAGTGGCCGAGGGCCGTAGCGAGCGGCCCGAGGCCGTTGCGAGAAGCGCAGCCGTACTGGCGTACGGCGAGCATCGCAGGAACGGGATCGGGTCGCGCAGTACGCCAGCGACCGCTTTCTTAGGCGGCGTCCTTGAAGATACCCATCTCGAACAGCTCGCGCTTGAGGACCAGTTCCCGCGGCATCTTTTCGCCCATCTTGTCGAACCATTCCTTATGGCCGGCCAACTCGGTCTTCCAGGCTTCGGCATCGATGGTGGTGAGGGCATCGAATTCGTCCTTCTGGATGTCCAGGCCGGTCCAGTCGATGTCCTCGAACTTGGGCATCCAGCCGAGGGTGGTTTCCTTGGCGGCGACCTTGCCCTTGCAGCGATCGACGATCCACTTCAGGACGCGCATGTTGTCGCCGAAGCCGGGCCACATGAATTCGCCCTTCTCGTTCATGCGGAACCAGTTCACGCAGAAGATCTTGGGAGTGGCTTCGACGGTGTGACCCATCTTCAGCCAGTGGTTGAAGTAGTCGCCCATGTGGTAGCCGCAGAAGGGCAGCATGGCGAAGGGGTCGCGACGGACGACGCCCTGGGCGCCAAAGGCGGCCGCAGTGGTTTCGGAGCCCAGGGTGGCGGCCATGTAGACGCCGTAGTTCCAATTGAAGGCCTGGTACACCAATGGCACGGTGGTAGCGCGGCGGCCGCCGAAGATGAAGGCGGAGATGGGCACGCCGGCGGGATCTTCCCAGGCGGCGTCGACGGAGGGGCACTGGTTGGCCGGGGCCGTGAAGCGGGAGTTGGCATGGGCGGCCTTCTTGCCGGCCTTGCCGTCTTCCGGCGTCCAATCCTTGCCCTGCCAGTCGATCAAGTGGGCCGGGGCTTCCTTGGTCAGGCCCTCCCACCAGACGTCGCCGTCATCGGTGAGAGCGACGTTGGTGAAGATGATGTTTTCCTTCAGGGTGGCCAGGGCGTTGTAATTGGTCTTTTCGCTGGTGCCGGGGGCGACGCCGAAGAAGCCGGCTTCCGGGTTGATGGCGTAGAAGCGGGTGACGCCGTCCTTGTCGACGCGGGGCTTGATCCAGGCGATGTCGTCGCCGATGGTGGTGATCTTCCAACCGTTGAAGGTCTTGGGCGGGATCAGCATGGCGAAGTTGGTCTTGCCGCAGGCGGAGGGGAAGGCGGCGGCGACATAAGTCTTTTCGCCCTCGGGGGATTCGACGCCGAGGATGAGCATGTGTTCGGCCAGCCA
>SSTA01000259.1 GCA_009469685.1 Azonexaceae bacterium
CTTCGGCCGTTCTTCCTGACCCGCTTCGAGGCAAACTGCCTCGAAGGCTTAGCGGCGCCGCAAGGCCTCCGCGGCGTCCAGGGCAAAGTAGGTCAGAATCCCGTCGGCGCCAGCACGCTTGAAAGCCAACAAGCTCTCCAGGACGCAGGCTTCCTCGTTCAGCCAGCCGTTTTGCGCGGCCGCCTTGAGCATGGCGTATTCGCCGCTCACTTGATAAGCGTAGGTAGGCACACCGAATTCGTCCTTCACCCGGCGCACGATGTCCAGGTAAGGCATGCCCGGCTTCACCATGACCATGTCGGCCCCCTCCTCCAGATCGAGGGCCACTTCGCGCAGGGCCTCGTCGGTGTTGGCGGGATCCATCTGGTAAGTGTACTTGTTCCCCTTGCCCAGGTTGCCCGCCGATCCGACGGCATCCCGAAACGGGCCATAGAAGCTGGACGCGTACTTGGCGGAGTAGGCGAGGATACGGGTATGGATGCGCCCCGCCGCATTCAACTCGTCGCGGATACGGCCGATGCGGCCATCCATCATATCGGACGGCGCCACCACGTCGGCCCCTGCCTCGGCGTGACAAAGCGCCTGTTTGGCCAGCACCGCGAGGGTTTCGTCGTTGAGCACATACCCCGTATCGTCGATGAGGCCATCCTGGCCGTGGCTGGTGTAGGGGTCCAGAGCGACGTCGGTGATCACGCCCAATTCCGGAAAAGTACGCTTGAGCGCCTTGACGACCCGGGGAACCAAGCCCGTCGGGTTGAAGGCTTCCTCCGCCCCAAGGGACTTGAGGGCCGGTTCGATCACCGGGAACAAGGCCAGAGCGGGGATGCCGAGGGAAACCGCCCGTTCCGCCGTCGCCAGAAGGCGATCCAGCGACTGGCGCTCGACACCCGGCATCGACGCCACCGCCTCGACCCGCCCCTCGCCTTCCAATACGAAGACTGGATAAATGAAATCGTCGGGAGTCAAGACCGTCTCCCGCATCAGGCGGCGGGAAAAATCGTCGCGGCGCATGCGACGCATGCGGGTGGCGGGAAATCGTCCAGAAACGCTCATGGCAATCCTAATAGTAACGATGCGAAATTCTCAAAGAAGTTGGAACTTTTGCCCAGGCCCTCCATCATATCGACCAGATGGCACGCGCTGTCTCCCGCTTTACCTCCCTGAGCGGGTGCCTTACTCAACGTTAAGGCATTTTGGCCCCCGGATCCCCCTTTTCCGGGGGCCTTTTTATTGCGGGGGGCGGCAGTCCCAACCAGCCGGCGAGGACGGTTTCCGCTTCCTCTATCCCGGCCTTTTTCAGGCTGGAGAACAACTGAACCGAAAAAAGCCCGACCATGGATGCCAGTTCGGCCTGAACGGCCCGCAGCGTCTTGATCTGCTCCTGGCGCGACAATTTGTCCGCCTTGGAGAGGAGGATGTGGATCGGCCTCCCGGTGGGCGCATACCAGTCGATCAACCGCCGATCGAGATCGGTCATCGGGTGGCGCACATCCATGATCACCACCAGCCCCACCAAGACCGCTCGTCCTTGGAGGTACGGCCCGATCAAGCCTTCCCATTGGGCTCGTACGCCCTCCGGGGCCTTGGCGTAGCCATAGCCGGGAAGATCGACGAAATACCGTCGCTCGCCCAGCGAGAAGTAATTAAGATGCTGGGTGCGGCCGGGCGTCTTGCTCACGAAGGCCAGCCGCGTTCGACCGGCCAGTGTGTTGATGGCGGAAGACTTGCCCGCATTGGAACGCCCGGAGAAAGCGATCTCGCAGAGGGAATCGACGGGAAGATCGCGGAGATGGGCGACGGTCGTGTGAAAGACCGCCTTCTGGAAAAGAGGCATAAATAATAGGGCGAGCCGCCTTGGGCGGCGAAGATGGTATAGAATAGCAGGTTTGTAACTTCCAATCCCGGCCCCTGGCCCAGAGACGCGCACAAGGAGCTAATAATGATTCGCAAGACGGCGCTGGCAATCCTTCTCGCCACCCCATTCATCGCCTTTGCTTCCGAACACGCCAAGCCCAAGGCCGACATCGCCCGCGGCAAGGTGCTTGCCGAAACGATTTGCGTCGCCTGCCATGGCGCCGACGGCAACAGTCCGGCCTCGACCAACCCGCACCTGGCGGGCCAGGTCGAGGAATATCTCTACAAGCAGCTGAGCAATTTCAAGCCCGGCGACAACAAGCCCGCTCTGCGCAACAATCCCATCATGGGGGGCATGGCCGCTCCGCTGACTGAAGACGACATGCGCGCCCTGGCCGCCTGGTTCGCGCAGCAGAAGCTCAAGCCCTCCGCCGCCAAGGACGACAAGCAAATCGCCCTCGGCCAGAAAATCTGGCGCCAGGGAGACTTTGCCAAGGGTATCCCGGCGTGCGCCGGCTGCCATGGCCCGGCCGGAGCTGGCCTTCCCGCCCAATACCCCCGCCTTTCTGGCCAATACGCTGACTACACCGAGGCCCAGTTGAAGGCATTCCGCCAGGGTGAGCGCGCCAACGACTCGGACAAGATGATGCGCATGATTGCCGCAAAACTCTCCGATGCCGAAATCAAGGCGGTCGCCGATTACGCGGCCGGACTGCGCTGATCCGGCATCGCTTCGAAAAAAGGCAGCCCCCGGGCTGCCTTTTTTATTCCCCGTGCTTGGCACCGCCGGGCCACGGGGATAGACTTTCCACAACATACTGGTCACAGCCCAACAAGAGAGGCCCGCGATGAAAACCCTGAAGCAATTGCTCGCCGAGAAGAAGGATCAACCCTTGGTTGTCGTTTCCCCCAAGGACTCCGTATTCCACGCGTTGAACGTGATGGCACGGCACGAAGTGGGGGCCGTCATGGTCCTGGACGGCGAGCACCTGGTCGGCATCTTTTCCGAGCGCGACTATGCGCGCAAGGTCATCCTGCACGGCAAGAGCTCCAAGGAAACGCTGGTGCAGGAAATCATGAGCGACAAAGTCGCCTACGTCACGCCTTCCCACAGCATCGACCAATGCATGGCCCTCATGACGGAAAAGCGCTTCCGCCACCTTCCCGTCCTTGATGGCGATACGGTCGTCGGTATCGTTTCCATCGGCGACCTGGTCAAGGAAACGATCAGCGCCCAGCGCTTCATCATCCAGGAATTGGAACGCTATATCGCCGGATAAGGCGTGCCCACGATGCGCCCGCTCCGTCTGGGTGGCGTGGCGTGCGGGTGTCCCGGAAAGCTCTTGTATCCCTTATCGGAATTTCAACGTGGATAGCCCCCATTTCCGGGTTCTCGAGGACATCGCCAGGGACTTGTCGGGGGAGGTCAATTTCCCCACCTGTCTCGATGCTGCGGTACTGGTCAGAAACACCCTGCGCGACCCGGAGATCACCCTGGATCGCATTGCTGCCGTTGTCGGCAGCGAGCCGCTGATTGCCAGCAAGCTGCTCCGCCTCGCCAATTCGGTTCATTACAACCCCTCCGGCCGGGCGGTGACCGATTTGCGCAACGCGATCGGCCGCCTGGGCTTCGAGACTGTCCGCACGGTCTCTCTGGCGGTGGCCATGGATCAGATGGTCAAGGCACGGCACCTGACGGACTTCGCCAGCATCGCCCGCGAAACCTGGGAGTACTCGCTGCGGGTTGCGGCTATCGCCCGAGTGCTTGCCCGCCGGATCGGGCGCATCAATCAGGACGAGGCCATGGTCGCCGGCATGGTGCGCCATATAGGCGTTTTCTACCTCCTGTACCGTGCCGCCGAGCATGCCGAATACCGTGAGGACCACGCCCTGGCGCTGGCCTTGGTGGCCGGCTGGCAAGACAGCATGGGGGAGAGTCTGCTCCAGGTTCTGGGACTGCCTGAGCGAATCGTCGCCTCGCTCAGGCAGGAAGGGATCAATGTGGCGAATCCCTGCCATTTGGCCGACGTGGTTTATTTTGCCGGCCTGCTCGCTGGCGAGCCCCCGGAATGGCTTACGGCCGCAAAGGAGTCCACTCCCCCGGCGGAGCTGGACCGCTACACCGATTTGCTGGCCGAAGCGGCCGAGGACATCGCCGAGCTGCGTGCCGCCCTTGCGGCCTGAGTAGGGCTCTCCGCCTCACGAAGGGCATTATTCCCGCCGCAGGCGGTCAAAGCGTACGGCGTGTTCCTGTAAGGAATCCCGGGGTGACGCGACCAATTTCCAGAGACTTTCATTGGAAACCGCCATGCTGATACGACGCCCTTCGCCCATTGCCCCTTCCGAAATCACCGATGCTTCGGTCTACACCGGGCGTCGCGAGTTTCTGGCCGCACTCGGGGCCGGTCTTGCCGCCTCCGCACTGCCGGGAACTCTCCATGCCGCGCCAACCCACGGAGCTCGGCTGGAGGGGGTGCGTCCCGGCGTCGTCACCCTGGACGAAAAGCTCACGCCTTTCGAGACCATGACCACCTACGGCAATTTCTATGAGTTCGGACCGGATAAGGAGAGTCCCGGACGCCATGCCCACACGTTGCGGACCCGCCCGTGGACGCTGACCATCGATGGCGCCGTGAAGAATCCGCAAACCGTTGCCATTGACGACCTGATCAAATGGGCTCCCCTCGAGGAGCGCATCTACCGCCTGCGTTGCGTCGAGGGCTGGAGTGCGGTTGTTCCCTGGGTCGGATATTCGTTCTCGGAACTGGTCAAGCGCGCCGGAGTCACCGGAAATGCGAAGTTCGTCGAGTTCTGGAGCCTTGCCGACGCCGAGCAGATGGCCTACGTGCGCCTCCCGCTTCTCGATTGGCCCTATAGGGAGGCGCTTCGCCTGGACGAAGCCCTGCATCCCCTCACCCTCCTGGCCTTCGGGATGTACGGAGAGGTGATGCCCAAACCGAACGGCGCCCCGGTTCGCCTGGTGATCCCCTGGAAATACGGATTCAAGGGCGCCAAATCCATCGTGCGCATCCGCTTCGTCGAAAAGCAGCCGGAAACC